>CAZFZP010000006.1:0-23807 GCA_964523515.1 uncultured Gammaproteobacteria bacterium | reverse complement strand
CCCATTTCATTGTATGCGTTACTAATTTTAACAGATTGTTCTTAAAATTGGTATATTGACAAGATATTATTTTGATATAGAATAGGCATAATCGAACTGCTCCGAGAATTCTGCCCCTTTTTATTAAAATGCCAAAGAAAGTTATCAAAACATCATATTTAGACCAAGTCGAAGCTGAGGTAGAAGCTAACCAATCAAAGTTAAGTTTGGTACTAGGAGCTTTGATAATATTGGTAGTTGGAGTATTAGTCTTCAATTATTTTAACAAAAGTAGCTCTGAAATAGGACCCTCACAAACTACTGAAACAACAGAAGATGTAGCTATTGAAAATCTTCCTGGAAAATATACTGTGAAAGCAAATGACACTCTTTTCCTGATAGCTCAGAAATATTATCAAGATGGTTATAAATATACAGAGATCGCCTTAGCTAATAATCTAACTGATGTCAATTCAATTGAGACAGGCCAAGTTTTAGAAATCCCAAAATTGGAAGTACCGGTAGCTACAACTGAACCAACAATTACGCCAGAAGTTTCTCCGCCACCAGCTCCAATAGTAACAACTCAAACTGACACAACTAATTGGGGTCCTGTCATAGTGAGTAACACATACACCGTAGTAGAAGGCGATTGGCTCTCTGTTATAGCTGCCAGAGCCTACAATGGCGATATTATGGCTTATACTAAGCTTGCAGAGGCAAACAAGATAACTAACCCAGATTATATTCAACCAGGCATGGTCCTAACTATCCCTCGCTAGAGCCGAAGGTGAGAATAAGAACACTCGCTTCGCTCGCAACCTTGATCTCACCTTGTCTCCTCACTGTGTTCGGAGCCGAAGGTGAGAATCGAACTCACACTGGTACTTTACGAAAGTACTGTTCTACCATTAAACTACATCGGCATCTGACTTACACCTCTACATATCCTGCACACCCTGGAGGTGTGATAGGTAGACACCCTAAGATATCTGAGCGGTGGAAGGGATTCGAACCCTCGACCTTCTCCTTGGGAAGGAGACATTCTACCACTGAACTACCACCGCGTAGTATAATCGTTTCGTGACTAAAGTCACTTCACTTCTTGTAACGCTTAGCGTTATAATATTTTAGCATATGGCTTATCGAACCCGTTCTATCAGAAGAATTGCCAAGAAAAGTAGGCATAGATTTTTACTTACTATTTTTATAATTATTTTACTAATATTTGCCACTCTAAATTGGGTTTTGCCATATTTTATTGGTGGTTTAGGAGTTTTAAGTAATAGTTTTAAATCTACCAAAAAGATTGAAACGGCCGTATCAGAAAATCCTACCTTAGCTCCTCCAATTTTTAATATCCCATTTGAGGCCACTAATACTGCTCAGATTTATATTAAAGGATATTCTATACCGGATTCCAGCGTGAAAATTTACTTAGATGATGAGTTAAGGGAAATTGTAGAGGTTTCAGCAGATGGCAGTTTCAAAAGCTCAGATTTAAAATTAGTCTTAGGAACCAATAATATCTTTGGCAAAACTTTAGATGACAAAAATTATGAAAGTTTATCTTCGAAAACAATTAAAATAATCTATGATAATAATAAACCCAATTTAGAGATTTTAGAACCAAGTGATAATACAGTAGTAAATGAGGATAAAGTAAAAGTGTCCGGCAAAACTGACCCTGATGCCCAAGTGTTTGTAGACGGTAGTAGGGTGATAGTAAATAGTGAGGGAAATTTTAATATTACACAACCGCTTTCAGAAGGGGAAAATAATATTAACATTAAAACAAAAGACCAAGCCGGTAATATAACAGAGATTTCTAGAAAAATTGTCTATCAGCTTATACAAACCGAAGAGTAATGTTATCTTGGCAATCGATCTTATTTATACTATCTATTTTAACAGGGCAGTTTATTAAAATTCCGCTGCTGCCTAATTTTGGACCCACATTTTTAGATATCACTATAATATTTTTTTGTATTTTAGGAATGTTACAACTTAAATTTAAGTTAACAAGGCCTCCTTTTTTTGTAGGATCTGCGTTTATATTTACAATTGTTGCTATTTTATCATTAATCTCTACTCCTCTAAATTTAGAAATAACAGAATACGCTACTAGTTTTTCTTACGTTATTAGATTTTTTTCTATCATATTACTTGGATGGATTATATATAGTGGGGGTCTACCTAAATTAAAAGATCAGATTGCACAAATTTTAATAATTTCCGGAGTTGGACTGGCTATACTTGGGTTACTTCAGCTTATCTTTATACCAGACTTAGGATTTTTAGAAAAATCTGGTTGGGATCCACATTATTTTAGAGTAGTTTCCACATTTTTAGACCCTAACTTCGTAGGATCATATTTTTCATTAACCTTCATAATTTTATTTTATAATTTTTTATACCAAAAACGCGCAATAGCAAAAAAATGGTATATTTTGTCCCTAACCTTACTTTTTCTGGCATTACTGGCTACATTTTCTAGAAGTAGTTACTTGCTATTTATCATAAGCGGACTTACTTTAGCGTTCTTAAATAAATCTATTAAAATATTAATCATCTATTTTATACTTTTTACAATTTTAATTTCTGGATTTTATTTATATACTCAAAATATTGCCAGGCCTCGTGGTATTGACCGGGCCCAATCTGCTTCTTTTAGAATAGATACCTGGCAACAAGGATTACAAATTTTCCAAAAATCTCCAATTTTAGGAATCGGTTTTAATGCTTATAAGTTTGCCATTAGGGAATATAATTTAGCTCCAGAACAGTTTATAAAAAGCCGGGGGTCAACTTCCAATGATTCCAGTTTACTTTTTGTACTGGCAACAACCGGATTTATAGGTTTACTAAGTTACATACTATTTTTAGGAATTACTTTATGGAGTAATAGAAAAAATTTTATTCTACTTGCAGCTTTGGTGGGATTAATAATGCAAAGTTTTTTTACCAACGTTTTATTCTATCCTTTTATCTTAGTATGGTTTATTTTAGTTATTACCCAAAATGATAAAAATCATTCAATTTTTTAGCTGATTTTTGCCAGGAAAATTTTTTAGCTTGTTCTAAACCTTTTTGAGATAATCTTTTTCTTAAGTTTTTATCTTTAGATATTTTGATTAAGGCATTTTTAATAATTGATTTATCTTTTGGATCTATATAATAAACTGCTTCTCCGCCAACCTCTGGTAATGATGAAACCTTTGAAGTTATTACCGGAGTACCAAGTTGCATGGCTTCCAAAACAGGTATGCCAAACCCTTCATAAAAAGAAGGATAAACCAGGCATAAAGCCTGGGAATATAAAATAGGCAGATCTGCATCCGGCACAAAGCCAGTTAATATTATTTTGTCAGAATATTTATCTCTGTATTTTCTAATCTCTTCACTTTTCCATCCCTCTCCTCCAACCAAGACTAATTTATTAGGCAAACCAGAAGATAGGTAAGCTTTTATTAAAGCTTTAATATTTTTTCTGGGCTCTATGGTAGAAACTGATAAAAAATATCCTGGTTTTAAATGATATTTATCTAAGACAGATTTTAAAGAATTTAACATTTTAATATCTGTGGCTGGATATATTACTTCTACTTTTTTTCCAGGGGCAAATTTCAAAAAATCTTTTTTGGAATTTTCAGAAATTGTAATTACTAAATCAGCCATTTCTTTAATTCTTTCCAGCCTGTTTTTATCTAACTGGACAGTTTTTTCCTGATGGAAGTTAGGATACAAGATTGGAGTCATATCAAAAACAGTAGCAATAGATTTACCAAATCTTTGTGAAGGAAAATACCAGTTAAAAGAGTGAAATATATCTACTGGACCTATCAAATTTTCTATAGAAGGCCAATTTAATTTTTGCCAGATTAAAAAAGCAATCCTGAAAAATTTTGCTGGAAGCTTAAAAATTTTAAGTTCAACATTAGGATATTTTTTAAATTCAATATTTTTTAAATGGTCAAAGGTGGAAAATGTTGCTATTCCAAATAAAATGAATTTGTCTTTTTTGTTTTTCAAAAGCAATGCTTTAATAAGCCCATACGTATAAACCCCAATACCGGTTTTTTGATAATCATTTAAAACTGAAATATCTATTCCAATCACCATTGTGGATCCGCCCCGATTCGAACGGGGGACCTCTTCGATGTGAACGAAGCGCTCTAACCAACTGAGCCACGGATCCAAGATTTAAGCCACATTGTAGCACCCATCTACTTGCATCTCAAGGCAATCTTGTTAGATAATGCATCATGTGGATCAACAAATTAATGTCCCTTTAAATGACTGGCAAAATCAAGATACGCCTTCCATATCTGGTAAGAGATTCTTTGAAAATTTAGGCACTCATGTAATTGATTTTATTCAAACCCTGGTGGTTTTTGGGGCTATTTTTGCCTTAATTTACCTTTTTATAGCCCAGCCTCATAAAGTTTCCGGAAATTCTATGGTTCCTACTTTTCACAACGGCGATTATATTCTCACAGATAAAGTGAGCTTTAAAATAAGTAGCCCTAAAAGGGGAGATATTATAGTCTTTAAAAATCCCCGGGATAATTCTCAAGACTTTGTCAAACGTATTATTGGCTTACCTGGAGATAGTGTCAAAATAGAAAATAACACCCTATTTCTTAATGATAATCCCTTTGATGAACAGTATCTCTCAAATGAAATAATAACCCGCGGAGGTAATTTCTTACCAGAAGGACAAGTTATTACAGTAGGAGAAAACCAATATTTTGTATTAGGGGACAATAGAGAACATTCTTCGGATTCCAGGGAATGGGGAACAGTTCCATATGATGGTATTATTGGAAAAACTTTTTTCCGCTATTGGCCACCAACTGCTTTTGGGTTTGTTAAACTCTCTAATCTTTCAGATTAAAATAACCAGTGATTGCTTGATGAATATCTTGAAGTAAAGGAGTAGTTTCATTAGGATCCCCTTCTATTACAAACTCTACTTTAGTTCTTTTGCCTGTTTGGGTACATTTGACAGCTGAATTATCATTCCTAATTTTTAAAACACGGGTTAAATCATTTTGCATCTTATCCAGTTCATCGGAAATAATATGCATAGATTCCGTAGTAGCGCTTTTCCGGGGTCCTAGGCCCTGTCTGGAACGCATTCTTCTAACCAATTCCTCAGTCCCTCTAACCGACAAATTCCTTTTTAAAACTTCTTTATAACCCTCAATGATTAAGTGCGGATCTTCCAAAGAAGACAGTGCTCTAACATGCCCTTCTGTAGTTTGTCCGGCCATTAAAGCATCTTTTAGGGCATCAGGTAAGGTAAGCAAACGGATAGTATTGGAAATATACGATGGGCTTTTAGAAACTCTTTGCGATATTTCAGTATTAGTTAAACTAAACTCATCCATCAATCTTTTATACGCCTGAGCTCTTTCCAAAGGATTTAAATCAACCCTTTGGACGTTTTCCACTATCGCCATCTCTAACATTCCCTGTGGTGTGGTTTCTTTGATAATTACTGGAACCTTCTTCAATCCAGCCAGTCTTGAAGCTCTCCAACGCCTCTCACCTGCGATTATTTGGAAACCAGCCGGGGTTCGGGCAACAACAATAGGCTCTAAAATACCATGCTCCCGGATAGATTCTGAAAGTTCTGCCAGTGATTCAGGAGTAATTAATCCTCTTGGTTGTAATGCGTTTGGTTGCAAGTATTCTAAATCCAGTTCAAAAATATGTTCGTTCGTATCATCCATAAAAGCTTAATTGATATCTACTACACTTTTATTTAATCTTTTTTTAAATTTCACAACACCCGAGGAAATAGCGAAAATAGTAAAATCATTACCCTGTTTGGTACCAATTCCAGGATAGAATTTATTGCCTTTTTGACGGACGATTATATTACCAGGGGTAACCATTTCTCCACCATATTTTTTGATCCCCAATCTCTTGGAGATAGAATCACGGTTTTTTCTAGTTGAACCTCCACCAGTCTTGTGTGCCATAGGGGTATAATACTAGTTTTTCACATGTAATACAACTTTAGTTTTTTTAGGCCTAAAACCTGTTACCCGGCGATAATTAGCTTTAGCATGAAACTTAGCTACTCTTATTTTAGGTTTTTTTACAGTTTCTAAAGAAGTTAGTTTTAATTTTTCCTTTAAATAAGGGTTACCTATTTGAACCTTATCATCTGAAACAAGCATTAAAACACTCGCTTCAATCTCTTTAACATCAGCTTGATAATCTACTTCAAATGCTTTATTAGGCACAACTTTATATTGTTTCCCGCTTATTTCACATATTGCATAATTTAACATACAGTGGAATTTTAACCTCCAATTGTATGTATGTCAATTCGCTTCCTAAATTTTATCACCGAAGCCACTAACCCTAGAGATATTAAAGTTGAAATTAAAGAACTTCCTCCATAAGAAATTAGAGGTAAGGTAATGCCTGTAATAGGAAAAATACCAATATTCATACCGATATTTACCACTATTTGGAAAAGTAACATAGTCACAACCCCTAATATTAATAAGTAACCAAAGGCATCGCTTGATGATTCAGCAGTTCTGATAAAATAAGTAAGCATTGATATATAAGTCAGTAAAATTACAAGTACCCCCAGAAAACCTAATTCTTCAGAAGTCGAGGCAAAGATAAAATCAGTCCTATACTCGGGTAAAAACTGTAACCTGGACTGTGTACCTTGCCCAAGCCCTCTGCCAAATAATTGGCCTGACCCAACTGCAATAGTGGATTGAATAAGATTATATCCTACTCCTAAAGGGTCGTTATCAGGTGATAAAAAACTAGTCACCCTTTGTCTTTGATAATCATGTAAATTAATCCATATTAATGGCAAAAAAACCGCAGTGAATGAAATTAGTAAAATAATTTTTTTAAATGATATCCGTGCCGCAAACACCAAACCAACCCAGATAGATAAAACAATTAAGGCAGTACCTAAATCTGGTTGTTTAAAAATTAAAAAGAAAATCGGGGCAATCCATAACAAGCTTTTAAAAATATTCGTCCAATTGGGAATGTTATTTGACCAAAAATTAGCTAAAAAAATTATCATTATTGGTTTAGCAAATTCAGAAGGTTGAATATTAAATATACCTAATGGAATCCATCTAACAACACCTCTGGTCTCTATACCTAAAATTAATACTATTATCAGTAATAAACAAATTAGCAAGTATCCTGGGATAACAAAACCTGCTAATATTCGGTAATTAAACTGAGACATCAAAAAATATAAAAAAATTCCTACAAGAGAAAAGATTAACTGCTGAGCTGCCAGCTCAGGAGAAGAAGAATAAAGAATTAATATACTTATTGAAAGTAGCAAGACAACACCCAAAATTATTGGCCAATTTACATCTTTAAATAACTTATTCATCTACCTTTAGAATCTTTAGTTTCACACCTTTAATTATTTTCACTGAAGATGTACTTCTTAAAATCTCCTCTTCAAACGATTTTGGCCAGTCTAAAGCTTCTATCTGGGTTTTATCAGATAAAATTAGGTTTTGTTCTTTTCTTAGCTGTTGAATTTGCCTAATAAAATCTCTTACTTTACCTTCTATAGCAAGCTCTTGAGTAATCTTTGTATCCAATCTAACTTCCAACTCTGCATTTGATGTCTTTTTGTACTCAATATTTTTTACATTTAGCTCATCAGCTAAAACTTTTTCCAAATCATCACTTAATTTTTGATTACTTTCGTAAGTTAAAAGCTTAAGGGGTAGTCTTAACTTAATATTAGCTTGTTTTCTAACAGCATGCCCTTTTTCTACAATCTTCCGTAGTACTTGCATATCAGATACTAATTTGTTATCTAGAAGTATCCTATCCCCTAGTGGATAATCCTGTAAATGTACAGATTCTTCTCCCGTGAGATTGCGGAACATCTCTTCTGTAATAAATGGAATGAATGGCGCAAGTAGTTTAGTCAAAGTAACTAAGACACCATACATTACTGACAAAGTAACTTCCCTATCCTTCTTTCCACTATCTGGCCCTACCCGATCCCGGGATCTTCTGATATACCAAGTAGAAAAATCATTAATTACAAAATCCTCTATTGCTCTGGAAGATGTAGCCGCATCATATTTCTCTAAATTTTCATTAACAGATAAAACTGTTTGAGTAAATCTTGCTAAAACCCATTTATCTAAAATAGTTAAATCATTTTTAACATCAAAACTTGTATCACAATTCCAATTATAAGTAACTGCTTTATCTACAAAAAATTTATAGCAGTTCCACAAAATTAAATAAAATCTTCTTTTAATCTCAGCGGCGGGGGAATAACCAAAGTGTAAATTTTGCTCAGGATTTTGCAGTACATACATCCATCTCATCACATCAGCACCAATTTTATCAGCTGCTTCATTAAATTCTATGGAGTTACTCTTGGATTTATGCATCTCCTCCCCTTTTTCATCTCTAACTGAGGCAAAACCTAAGACTGTTTGAAAAGGATTTTCTTTTTTTAAAGCTGTACTCATTGCGATTAATGCATAAAACCAATTTTTAAATTGGCCAGGAAAGCTTTCAGTAATAAAATCAGCAGGGAAAAAATCTGCAGGCATAGTGGAAAAAGGTACAATTCCGGCATCAAGCCATGGGTTACCTACATCTGTTATACGGGAAGCTACTTCACCACATTTTGAACATTTAACTTTAATTTGATCAATCCAAGGCCGATGTGGAGAATGACCTACAAATTTATCCCATCCTAAAACTGCCCTATCTTCTAACTCTTCCTTACTACCCAAAACTTCAAAATTACTACATTTTTGGCATTCCCAAATAGGTAAAGATAACCCCCAGTATCTTTTTTTGGAAATTAACCAATCGTGCATATTTTTCAACCAATCTAACTCACGGCTTTTTCCCCATTGTGGCAACCAATTAATCTTTTTAGCTACCTCGATCATTTGTTCCCGATAAGTTTTACCGCTTTCATCTTTTCTATCCATTGCAATATACCATTCATCTACTACACGCCACACTAGTTCTGTTTTACATCTCCAACAAGTTGGATATCTATGTTCATACCTTTCAGTTTTAACAAAGAATTTAGTCTTAGAGAGATAATCAATAATCAGATCTGGGTTTAACTTAGCATTTTTACTACTAAATTCACCTAAATCTTGAACATAAGAGGCATCCTCTTCAATAGGAGCAATAACTGGTAATTTTTCTTTTAAACCTAGTTGATAATCTTCTGTCCCAGCCCCAGGTGCTACATGCAAAAGTCCTGTTCCTTCAGTTTCTGTAACTAAATCTCCACCATCAATAACTCTATGTTTATAATCACTTAAAGAGTTTTTAACAAAGGGTAGTTCGTCAAAAGGCCCTTCATATTCCCAACCAACCAATTCCGTACCCATTTTAGTGTCAAATGGTTCACCTTTTATATCATCAACTACAGCCAAACGCTTCTCCATTACCCATAATTTTTCTTGATCGCTACCAACGCTTACATATTTTTCTTTTGGATTAACTGCCACGGCCACATTGGCTGGGATTGTCCAAGGAGTAGTAGTCCAAACTAATAGATACTCATTTTCTTTACCTTTTATTGGTAACTTAAAATAAATTGATTCATGTGTTAAAAGTTTATAGCCATCGGACTCTATCTCATGTTGGGAGATAGCTGTCCCACACCTTGGACACCAAGGAACGCTATCATGTCCTTTATAAAGCCAACCTTTACTATGCACAGTTTTTAGAAATTTCCAGATCCAATAGTTATTTTCATCTGATGAGGTGTGATATGAATTATCCCAATTCATAAAATAACCTAATCTTTTGGATTGTTCAGTTTGGATTTCAGAATATTTCTTAACCCGTTCTTTGCAGAGATTAATGAATTTTTCAAGTGATGCAATCGGATTACCTGGTACTAAATTTTCAATATCTTTTTTGCTTTTTAGTCCTAACTGCTTCTCAACCTCTACCTCCACCCAAAGTCCCTGCTCATCAAAACCATTTTGAAACCTTTGCTTAAAACCCCTCATATTAAAAAATCTCTGCCAAAGGTCTTTATAGGTTCTTCCCCAAGCGTGATGGACTCCCATCGGGTTATTTGCTGTAATTGGCCCATCTAGAAAGGAAAATTTTTGCTCAGATTGATCATTTTTATGAAGATATTTTTCTATAATTCCATTTTGGTACCAAGATTCTAGTAACTCTCTTTCAAGAGCTGGAAAATCCACTTCAGATGAAACTGGTTTTAACTTCATGTGATAATTTTAACAGAATATAGCAGTTCTATCTAGCGTATGAGATTATATTGAAGAAGCTGAGATGAGATCTTGAAAATACATGAGACCACCTTTTCCTACCAACAAACCAGCTTTAACTAAAGATTCTCTATCAAGACGACGACTTCTAACATACGGTATATCTTCTGTTGATGAAGCAGCTTGTTCAGCTAAATTTTGCAAACTAAGATCAACAATTCTAGGATAAGCGCCATCTAAAAGAATATACTCATCTCTCCCATAGCTACTGGGTGAATTTCTAAGTGAAGGATTCTTCGGGAAACCAATAATGACCTCCTCTACTAGATCATCCCATGAACGGCCCTCATATCTGTAATCATCAAAATTAAAAGAACAGAAAGAAAAAATTAATCTACCTCTCTGGGGATCTTCAATTAACCCTGTACCTTCAAAATAACGGATATCGGCATAGTGACTTGTTTCACAACTACCCCTTGATTCCTGTCCATGTAATAGTGCGCCTCTAAAGTTACCTGTATATCTTTCTCCTGAGATCTCTACAACATTTGCCACAATAGATTTTTATCATAGGTTGCAGATCTCTGTCAACCCACAACATCTTGTATAACACTTATCTGCTATTTCGTAAAAAGGCGGGGATTTCATAATCATCATCTGTATCTTTCTCTGTAGTTTCTGGTTCTTCTGCCTGAGTTTGGATAGTTGGAGTTTCCTGAGTATCATCACCCCATTTATTACTAGGTGGAGTCATAGGGGTTGCTCTCAAAGAACCAGAACCAATTCCTGCTCCAACATATTCACGAAGCCTTCTCCTGGTTTCATCAAAACCAGTCGCAATTACAGAAATTTTCACTGTATCTAGTTGGTCTTCTTTAATAGTTGCTCCAAAGATGATATTAGCATCAGGATCTGCAGCTTGAGCTATAATTTGAGCAGCCTCATTTACCTCATTCATTGACAAATCTGGTCCGCCAACGATATTAAATAGTACCCCTTTGGCCCCTTCTATTGAGACTTCAAGAAGTGGTGAGGCAATTGCCATCCTGGCTGCAGCTGCAGCTCTATTTTCTCCACCAGCCACACCAATAC
The DNA here is from genome assembly GCA_964523515.1 of uncultured Gammaproteobacteria bacterium. Taxonomy (GTDB): domain Bacteria; phylum Patescibacteriota; class Microgenomatia; order Daviesbacterales; family UBA10151; genus CAZFZP01. Next base: position 12,486 of record CAZFZP010000006.1, on the reverse strand, counting down.
CCATTAAGGCTGAACCGGCACTAGACATAATGGTTCTGACATCAGCAAAATCTACATTAATTAAACCCGGCATAGTAATTAAATCAGAAATACCTTGTACACCCTGGCCTAAAACTGAGTCAGCCAATTTAAAAGCTTCTTGCAAAGTCATGTTTTTATCTACTGATTCAATTAGTCTCTGATTGGGGATGGTAATTAAAGCATCCACTTTATCTTTGAGTTTATCAACTCCTTCCTCAGCTGCCACCATTCTTCTGGTCCCTTCAAAAGCAAAAGGTTTGGTTACTACTGCCACAGTTAAAGCACCAACTTTTTTAGCAATTTGAGCCACTATCGGAATTGCTCCTGTGCCTGTCCCTCCCCCCATACCGGCAGTCAAAAAAACCATATCTGCATCTTGCAACACATCTTCCAGTTTTTGGGTTGACTCTTCTGCTGCTTGAGCACCAATCATCGGGTCTCCACCAGAACCTAAACCCCGGGTCAAAGTTTCTCCAATTTGGACTTTAGTAGGGGATTGATTAACCATTAAAGCTTGGGCATCTGTGTTTACAGCTACAAATTCTACTCCTTGAATCTGTTGCAAAGAAATCATTGAGGATAATGCATTACAACCACCACCGCCTAAACCTACCACTTTAATTTTAGCAATTCTTTGAATATCCGGTTTGATTAACATATATTATACTTGGCAGGATTTTAACAAATTATTTGAGCAGTTACAACCCTCAAGGCAGAAATGATTTTATGAGATCTATCCCCTTTTGTAATATCCCTTTAAAAGGAATATTTTTTGATAAGATAGGTAATCTGGATTCTCCCTGGTTCTGGCTGGATCCATACAGGATCAATCCTGCTGAAGCTGCATAATTTGGCTGGTCAATTTCATCAATAAGTCCGGACAATCCATCTATCTTACCTACTCTAGCTGGAAACCCCAATACATATTTTGCCTGTTCTACTGCTCCTACTGTTAATGCTCCACCTCCACAAATTACGAGTCCTGATGGAATTTGAGTTCCAAAACCACTTTTTTTGATCTCCTTTCCTACCAATTTAAATATCTCCTGTAATCTGGGCCGGATTATTCCATCCACAACTGCTTTCCTAGATAATTTTTGTATATTATCTTCACTAATACCAATTGCCTTAATATCCAATATTTCTTCTTCTTTTTTCTTATTATCTATCTTCTCATCAGCGAGTACTGGAGTTTTAGGAAATTTACTTAAATACAATTTTATTTTCTCAGCTGACTCCAGGGAAATCCGAAGTCCCACTGCCAAATCAGAAGTTGTATGTCTGGCACCAATAGGAACTACAGCAGAGTACGCTATAGATCCATCTACAAAAATAACTACATCTGTAGTTTCACCGCCAATATCTACAAGTACTACTCCTAATTCTTTTTCTGTATCTGTTAATACGGAAAAAGATGATGCTATGCCGGAAAAAACTAATTCTGTAACATCGATTCCCACTTCAGAAACACATTTCATCAAATTCTTCATAGAAGTAGAAGAGCCAGTCAGAATATGAGTTTCTGTTTCAAGTCTCACTCCTGTCATTCCAATCGGATCCCTAATTCCCTCTTGGCCATCTACTGTAAAAGTTCTAGGTATCACATGAAGTATTTCGCGGGAGGCAGGCAGTGCTATGGCTCTGGCAGCATCATTAACCCGCAGTACATCCCCTTCTCTAATTTCGTTTTCCGGTTGAGCTACTGCTACTACTGCATGCTGATTAATGCTTTCTATCTGAGGGCCTCCAATTGTAACAAACGCTTCTGAAATAGAATAACCAGCCATTCTTTCAGCGGCTTCCACAGATTCGGTAATTGCTTCTACCGCATCTTCTATATCCACCACCTGATTTTTTCTTACTCCTTTAGATGGAGTAGCAGACACACCAATAAGATTTATCCTGCCATCCTCATCGATTGAGGCAATCAGAGTTGCAATTTTAGAAGAACCAATATCAATTCCGCAGATAACTTTATCTTTAGCCATATTTATTATCCTTATTATTTTTTGGGGGCATATTTAACAATTGGTTTATCAAACCTCATATCAATAAACTCTATAATTTGTTCCTCTATTTTAGCTTTATTTAAGATTAATTGTAAAGCGGCAAGTTGCTTATTTAGGTTGTTATTTAATGAAAACAATACTTTTGGTGTAGAAGACAAAATAATATTCTTTTGACCAAAAATCCAAACTTCTTTAATATCCATACCATAAGTTGTTAACTTACTAAAAATATCTGAAATCCCATCAATTAAATCACTAGGAATTTTTTCTCCTAAAAGTACAGTATTATCGACAAGATAAACCGTTGGCATATTAGTTTTTATAGAAGTTTTAGCAAAAATAATTCCTTCCTCATCCACTGTAAAAGACTCTATGTTATTACTTTTTGCAAGCAGTTGTGCAGAAAATGTTGAATGGGCGCTGGGACTCGAAATTTTTTCTATCATTTGATTAAAAAGAGCAGCGGCAGAAGCTTCTTTGGCTTCAAGAAAATTTAAATTGACCATTGCTTTTCTACTACTAATTTCCAATGTAACTTTATTTGGAAAATTTCTGGAAATTTTAACTGATTTTATACATCTATATTTTTCTTTAATATTTTTTTCTATTAAAGATTTATTTAAAAACAAAATGTTTTGCCCTTTTATATGATAGGAGTTTTTTATTTCCTCTGGGGAGACACACCCGACCTCTAACGTATTTATTGTTATTTCTTTTATAACTAAGAGACTGAAGTTAAATAATAGATATCCTAAGATAATAATTAATCCAACCAAAATAAAAAAAATAATTTTTTTTGGAAGCCTTCTATTGTTACTACCAGATAAACTACGACGCATCAGCTTTTCCCAATAAAATAGTCTCTAAAGCAATTCTTTGGGCAGCATCCTTGATAACTACCTCTTTTGCTCTGGCAGCATTTTCTTTAAGTTTGGGTAGATTTTTTAACATGTCTTTAATATTTTGTAAGAAATTGTCTCTAGTTAGTTTGGATTGAGGAAGAATTTTAGTTAATCCTAACTCAGCGAAATATTTGGCGTTTTGGTTTTGTTCATCTTTATAAAGGTATGGTATGGGTATAACAAGTGTTGGTTTTCCCAAAAAGGCAAGTTCAATTAAGGTATTAATGCCAGCTCTTGAAACTACAAAATCTACCTTGGAAAGTATTATTCCTATTTCTTTATTTATCCATTTTTTTACAATATACCGTTCATTTTGTAAATCAGATAGCCTTTCAGAATCCTTAAATTTTGAATCTCCTGTTTGATGGATCACGCAAGAAATTTTTAAAAGCCTCTCTAAACAATTTTCAACTACCAAGTTTAAAATATGCGAACCTTGATTACCCCCGGTAATTAAAATAACTGGTCTGTAATCTCTTTTTGCTTGTTGGAATAACTTTTCATATTTTTCAAAACCTTCTTGGTTAGGATTTATGATCTCTTGCCTCAAAGGATTTCCAGTCAAAACCACCTTCTTACCCTTAAATTCATTATTGTCTTTAAAAGAAACTGCTATTGTATCTGCAAAAAAACTACTAATTTTATTTGCTAGTCCAGAAACTAAAGTTTGCTCATGAATAATAATAGGAATTGAAAGAAGCCATGAACATATCACCAAGGGAACTGCCACATACCCACCAAAAGACAAAACTACATCTGGTTTTTCTTTTAAAATAATATAAAAGGCTTGTACAAACCCGATTGGTATTTTTAAAATAGAAAGAATTGTATATCTAGTAAATGACCTTTGCAGTCTTCCGGTTATTAAAGATATAAATTTAACTCCTAAGGTTGGGATAACTTGTGATTCAACTGAAGATGAATCATCTCCTTCCTGGGTATATTTCCTACCAACATAAGTGATACTTATATCAGGATATTTTTTTAATTGCTCAATTACGGCAACAGCTGGCGTAAAATGCGCCCCAGTAATTAATATATTCATATAACAATTCTACGTTATTCCTTATATTCATTCAATATCCTCAAGGCCAGGCCTTGCAGATTCGATAACGTATGAAGTAATATGTTTGTATGCCTGCTCGCAATAGAACAAAACAGTATCTAGAAGACTCCTACTATCATATTTATAACCGAGGAGTAGAGAAACGAGCCATTTTCTTAGATCAACAAGACTATAATGTCTTTCTAAACTATTTAAAGGAATATTTAACCCCTAAGGATGAAAGAAGCTTAATAAATCAGCTCTCTGATCCAAATGTTCCTTGGGAAGAAAAAGATAAAACGATCAAATTATTACGTTTAAACAATTTTACTGAGGAAATTACTTTTTTAGCTTATTGTCTTATGCCAAATCATTTCCATTTTTTTGTAAAACAAAAAAGTATACAGTCTATCGATAAATTTATGAATTCTTTAGGAACTAGATATACCATGTATTTTAATAAAAAATATAGGAGAGTTGGTTCTTTATATCAGGGAGTATATAAAGCAGTTTCTCTGGATAATGATGAGCAATTTATTTATCTTTCTAAGTATATTCATAAGCAAATAGCAATTCATCAGTCACTTCCTCAAGGCCAGGCCTTGCAGGATTCTGAGCAACCATCTTCTTATCCAGAATACCTGGGGAAGAGAAAAACAAAATGGATCCATCCAGAGGAAATACTAAGTTATTTTTCTAAGACTAATCCTAAATTATCCTATCGGTCATTTGTGGAAGAAAAAGATGATTTCACAACTATTTCAGAAAAAATTCTTGAGGTTAATTAAAAACCTAAGAGTAAAGTAAATTTATCTCAAGTTCTCCAAAAAATCATTTATATCAGTATTTGGAGTAAATTCTATAACATTTTCTTCTAAGGTTGGTACCTGCATTTGTTCTAATACTTTTTGAAAGTTCTCTTGCTCTACCTCATGTCTTTCGCCTGTAGTTCTGATAGTCTCTCTTTCCCCTAATGAGCTCCATTGGCGTATTTAAGTAAATTGTTACTGGCCTTGCACCAAATTTTCTGGCAACTTCCCTTAATTCCTCTCTATGTTCATACCTAATATTATTGTCATCATAAACAACATCTTGGCCTTCCTGAAGAGCTTTAGCAACCTCTTCTTGACCTACTTTTCTGATAAACTTCCAACCCTCATCACCTTTAGAAACTGGTTGTTCTTTATCTTTTTCAACCCACAACTTATCAAAAGCTATTATTTTAGCTCCTTGTGCTTCCGCAATTTTTTTGGCCAGCGTACTTTTACCAGAAAAAGCCAAACCACACAAAATATATAAAACAGGTTTTTCCATTTATCTATTTTAACTTCTTCTGGAGATATTTAAAAGAAGGCCTAAGGCTGCTATATTTACTATTATAGCTGACCCACCATAAGAGATAAAGGGCAGAGGAACTCCAGTTAAAGGTAGAAGTGCTACCATTGAAGAGATATTTATAATTGCTTGTATACCAATCCAGGAAGTTAAACCAATTGCTAAATTTTTACTAAAATCATCCTTAGCCTCTTGGGCAATTTTTAGCCCCCTTATAATAAATAACCCAAATAGACAAATAAGTAAGAATCCTCCTACAAACCCTAATTCTTCACCGATTATGGCAAAGATAGAATCTGTGGTTACTTCAGGTATATATTCAAACTTCTGCCTAGATTGTCCTAATCCCAAACCTACCAGACCCCCAGATCCTAAAGCAATGAGTACTTGAGAAATATGATAAGTAAAACCCTGAGTATCAGAAAACGGATCCAAAAAAGCTGAGATTCTTTTCATCCTATAAGGTGCAGCTATAACCAAACCGATTATTGCAATTACACCTAAGGGTATAACTGTTAGAAAATGAAGTAAGGATCCTCCTGATGCAAAATACATAAAGCCAGCCATAGCCAAGAATACAATTGAAGAACCTAAATCTTTTTGCAGAAGAGCAGTAATGATTGTAATTAAGACTATTACTAAAAGAGTCACTTTGAGTTTTTGTCCGCGAGAAAAAGCAGCTGCTAAAAATATTGCTCCTGTTAACTTAATTATTTCAGATGGTTGGAAAGTTAATAATCGTAGATTTAACCATCTATAAGCTCCACCTCCTGATATTCCTAAACCAGGAATGAAAACAGCCAGTAATAATATTATGGATATGATAATTATGGAAAAATAATATTTTTCAAATTTATGATAATCAAAGTAGGTAAAAAACATTCCTAGCATAAGCCCGAAAACCACCCAAATAAGCTGTTGCCTAATATAATAGTAAGAATCTCCAAAATCACGTAATGCTTGCAGTGCTGAAGCATCATACACTACAACTAAACCAATTATGATGAGTAATCCACTTACAACCAGTAAATAATTATCCACCGATTTACTTTGGTGAGTTAAACTATATCTGGATACAACCATGTTAATTAGAAAGTAGCGCTAGCCATAGACCAAAAATAGCAAAGATTGCTCCCGCGAGCCAAAACCTTGCTACGATTTTTGGTTCTTCCCATCCAATATATTTAAAGTACATATGGATTGGGGCAACCGGAAATACTTTTCTGCCTAAAAATCGTTTTGAAAAAAGTTGAATTGCTGAACTTGCGACAATAACCACATAAACACCCCCAATAATTCCCAAGGCTAAAATTTTACCTGTCAAAAGTCCGATTACCGCCAAAGTAGCTCCAAAGCTTAAAGCTCCAGCATCTCCCAAAAATATTCTGGCAGGCCAAACATTAAAATATAAATAAGAAAACAAGGTCCCTATCCAAATGCCAATAAAAATAGCCAAAGTTAAATTTAGTGTAGCTGATGCCAAAGCCAGTAATGCCAAAAGGCAGATTACTAAAAGCCCAGTTGATAATCCATCTAAACCATCAGAAATATTATAAGCATTGGAAAATGCCACAATCATAAAGGCAGCCACTGGAACATACCAAATATCTATTACAAAATTACCAATTCCAGATATATAAATGTTATTTAAACCTAAATTTGCATATAACATATAGGCCGCTATGAAAGCAAAAATCGATTGAAGAATAAAAATATAACGGGCACTTATTCCAATATATTTTCCGGAAAAAGCAGTAAAAATTTTCTTAATATCATCTAACAAACCAATAAAACCAAAAGATAAAAATGTAAAAAGAATTATGTATAAATCTTTAGTCTCTTTAAATCCAAAAAAATAAGCATAACCAAAAGTCAGGCTTATGATTAGAATAATGAGTAGTATTCCCCCACCAACAGGAGTATCCACATCTTTGCCAGCTAGTAACCTATTATGGATGGGGGTTTTAGTCGCATCATAACCCTTGGGAATAGACCTTTTATATCTTCTCCTTAAGAAAAAAAGTAGGTCAATAAAAGGCACCATAAAAATACCTGTTATGACAAAAGATAATAATACCAAACCTAATAAATGTGTCATTTCTTAACAATCCTTATAATAACTTCATCAAGTCTGACTGCCCGGGATCCTTTAATCAAACAAACATCACCTTTTCCTAAAACTTTTAAGAGCTTAGACACTATTTGAGGGTTTTGCAGATTATATTCTAATCTCTCTTCTAAAAATCCTAATTTTTGTAATTCATCGGCGATAATCTGCGCCTCCCCTCCCCCTAAAAATACTGAATCAATTTTTTCACTATAAATTTTCCTTGCAATTTGACGATGAAGTCTATCCGAAAATTCACCCAATTCTCTCATCTCTCCTAAAACTACTATTCTTCTTCTGGCTGGAACAGAAAGTAGGGTATCAATTGCCCCTTCTACTGCGGCCGGGGATGAATTGTATGTATCATCTAAAATAACTGATCCATTAGGTCCGGGTAACGACTGTAACCTATGTTGCTCTGGAGTGATTTTTTCCAGAGCATGTTTTATCTTAATTAAAGGAATATCATTTGCTACTCCTAATGCCGCTGCAGCTAGTACTGGGTAAATTTGATGTTCCCCTAAAAGTTGTAATTCTACAGGTACTCTTTCGACACCATAATTTAGCTCAAAAATAGTTTTGAAATTCCTAATTTTGATATTACCTGCCCAAATTGTTGCAGTTTTAGGATCTTTACCAAAATAAATCACCTGTGCCTTAGATTTAGATGCTAATTTTTTACTATAAATATCATCACCATTTAAAATAGCTAGTCCATCAGCAGGCAAGCTTTCTACTAGTTTACCTTTTTCTGCTAAAATATCTTCTATACTACCCAAAAATTCACTGTGAGCAAAAGAGAGCTTTGTGATGATGACTGTTTTAGGACGCACCATAGATAAATAAAAATCCATTTCTCCTTTATATTCAACACCCATCTCTAAAATAACTTTTCTTATATAAGGGTTCACTTTCAAAATAGTGATTGGGATATTAAAAACCGGGTCTAAATTGGAAATTGTGGATAAGGTTTTACCTTTTTGCTCTAATACTAGTTTAGAGGCTTGGACACAAGTAGTTTTCCCGACTGATCCCGTCACTCCCACAAATATATCACGGCTAAATAACTTAGCATATTGCCCTGCTAAATAAATTCTTAAAAGATGTAGGGGCTTCTTAAAAGCAGAAACCTGCTTCCAAATTAGATGGTCTGAAATATCCATCAACCAATTATACAACTTTTTTGATGTCTGCCCCTAGGCTTTGTAATTTTCCCACCGCATCCTCATATCCTCTTTCAATTAATTCAGCTTTATTGATAACACTTTTTCCGTCAGCTACCAGCGCTGCCAACACAAGCGCCATACCAGCCCTAATATCTGGACTTTCTAGTTCACGGCCCCGCAAGTGTGTAGGACCAGAAACAAAAACCCGGTGAGGATCAGCAATAATAATATTTGCACCCATAGATATTAATTTATCCACAAAAAACATACGGGATTCAAACATCCAATCATGGCATAAAGTTACCCCATTTGATTGAGTTGCTAAAACTATCACGGCACTCATCAAATCTGTGGGAAAACCTGGCCAGGTGTTAGTAAATATTTTCTCAACTGATTTCAAGCCATCAGAAAAAACATTTAACTTATCACCATTTTGCTCAAAAATTAAACCAAATTTACTTAATGGCGTAACAATAGCATCTAAATCAGCATTGCTCACTCCTTCAATTTCTAACTTACCACCTGTTATCATAACAGCAATGGCATATGTTCCTACTTCAATATGATCAACCCCAATCCTAAATTCAGTTCCATTTAGAAATTCTTTCCCAGTAATAATTAAAGTATCAGTACCTATTCCTTCAATACTCACACCCATAGCAACCAACATCCTGCATAAATCCACCACATGTGGCTCTTGAGCACAATTTTTAAGAGTTATCGGCCTACTACTTAGTGATGAAACCAAAATCATATTTTCTGTGCCTGTAACTGATTTTTCCTCCAGGAATATCTTCACCATGCTTGAGACTTTCTTCATCTCAACTTTATAGCTTAAATCATTATTAGCAACTAACGCTCCCAATGCCTTAAACCCTTCTAAATGTGTTCCAATACTTCTTTTACCAATAATATCTCCTCCAGGGTGATAAAACTCAACATATCCAGATCTTGCCAAAATTGCGCCCACTAGTACTATCGAGCCTCTTAATTTAACCATTAACTCTTTTGGCAGGGTAGTTTTTAACTCTTCAGCTTTTATAGTTAAAATATCTCCTGATCTAGCTACTTTAGCTCCTAGCTCTTTTAATATTTCAATTAATGTGGCAGTATCCCGGTTATCAGGGATATTTTTTAAAGTAACCTCTTCTTTGGTGAGTAATGCTGCAGCCACACAGGGAAATACCGAATTTTTATTGCCGGAGATACTAATCTTACCCATTAGTTTTTTACCACCATTTATAATGTATTGCATATTATTTTTTGGTCTTTACTTTAAATGTAACTGATAATATAACATGTTCACTTAAGTTTAAGTTTCTAAAAATCAAATTTTCAACTTCTGTCTCACTATTTAAAACTTTAATACTCTCTACCCAATCTTGCAATGATCTGTTAGACCACAAATTCCCTCCAATACTTCCGGTTAGTCCAACTAATCCTTCTGTATCCAAACTCTGTTTGTTAAGAAAATCAATAAATTGGTTTATAGATACTCCTCCTTCGACTTCTACTAAGACAGAATTGACACCAATACTATTTTTTGAAACCTGACCTTTGATAGAAACAATTTTTATATTCTGAGTTCTGTTTTTAATAATCACTCCCTCATATCCTTGATCAGAAATCACCATTTTACTTCCCGTACCAATTATCAAAAAAGGGATCTTCAGAAACCGGCATTCCTCAACTAATTTAATAATTTCTCTCTCGGAAATAGCTACTGCAAATAATTTGGCTGGCCCACCAACTTTTAAAGCAACATGAGAGCTTAAATTTTCATCAAATTTAACTTTATTTTCACCAAAAGATTTGGCTATCAACCTCATTTTCTCATCCATGCAACACCTTTTTTACAGCTTCTATATCAGACCAAGGAATCTCTTTTTTACCATCTAAATTCACTGATTTCTCGTGTCCCTTACCAAATATCCCTACAGTGTCACCTTTTTTTGCCAAGTTAATAGCATATTTAATTGCTTCTTGCCGGTCATTAATTATAAATAGATTACTTCGTAGTTTTGCGCCAACTCCTTCAGCCCCTTTTATAATATCTTGATTAATTTTTTCTAATTCACCGCGGGGATCCTCTGCTGTAATTATTGATATATCAGCTAATCTGCCTGCTACTTGACCCATTAAAAAACGCTTTTGGATATCTCTTTTTCCGGCGGAACCAAAAACAGCAATTAATTTTCCTTTATTTTTCAAAACTTTTAGTGCTTGCTCTAACGCATTAGGGGTATGGGCAAAATCAACAACAATTTTAATGCCTGCATTATTTTCTACCTCCTCCATTCTGCCTGTCAAAGTTAAAAAATTAGCTAGAGATTCCCTAATAACCTTATTATCAATACCTAAATTAATTGCTACTGCAGAGGCAGCCAAGGCGTTTAAAATATTATATTCACCAGGAATTTTTAATTTAAAAGGAAATTTAGTCATGTTAAAATCAGCAGATTTTGATAAACCAAAACTGATTACTTTTCCAGAAGTTTGTTTAGATAATCTTTCAAAATGTTTTTCTCCTTTGTTTAAAATTGCTACTCTAACATTTTTAATTAATTTGGTTTTAGTAAAAAAATAATTTTTCCATGTTTTATGATAATCTAAATGCTCATGAGTTATATTTGTAATTACTCCAATATCAAATTTAATTCCCCAAAATCTAAATTGATCCAAGGCATGAGAGGTAACTTCAAGTATTAGGTATGCATCATCATTTTTTACAGCAGATGCGGCAAATTTTTGCACATTAAAAGGATCCGGAGAAGTAACATGAAAACCAGTATCATAAACTTTACCTGCAATCACAGCATTAATAGTTGAAACCATGGAAACTTTTTTACCAGCATTTTTTAAAATCTGATAAATCATATTTACAGTCGTAGTTTTACCATCAGTACCTGTTACCCCAATTACTTTTAATTTTCTGGTAGGAAATCCATATAAAATATTTGCCAAAATTGCCTTAGGCAAATGGTAAAAAATATTTCTCATGAGAATAATTATATCAGTGATACTTACTCAACGAAAGTTAAGGCCATTCCGGTTTTGCCAGCCCGGCCGGTTCGACCAATCCGGTGAATATAATCCTCGTATGTTTGAGGCAGGTCATAATTTATCACATGAGTCACATTTTCTATATCTATTCCACGGGAAGCTACATCTGTAGCGAGAAGTATTTGGATTTCACTTCTTTTAAAACTACCCAACATCCTTTGTCTTTGACCTTGAGACTTATTTCCATGAATTGACCCAACCTTAAAACCACGATCAATCAGTTGTTTATTAAGTTTATCTATCGCATGTTTTGTTTTTCCAAAAACCAATACCTTATCAAATCCATCTTTAATTAAAAGATCATGTAATTGATCTAGTTTTTTATCACGGCTTAAAACTTTCACCACATCTTGTTCAACATTTTCTGAAGTATCCTGTTTTTTAACAGATACAGTTACAGGATTACTAACAAAAGTATTTAAAAGTTCTCTGACTTTAAGAGGGATAGTTGCAGAGAAAAAAAGGGATTGTCTTAAATTTGGTAAAAGTGAAATAAAATATTTAACATCAGCAATAAAACCAATATCTACCATTAAATCTACCTCATCTAAAACAAAGATCGAAAAGTTATTTAAATTTAAATCTTTTTGCTCAATTAAAGCCTTTATTCTGCCTGGAGTACCAATGACTACCTGAGAACCCCTCCTTAAATCAAAAATCTGTCTACCCATATTTGCCCCACCAATAATCAAAGCTGAGTATATGCTCATTCCATATGAAAGTTGTCTTAGTTCATCATTGATCTGTACAGCTAACTCTCTAGTGGGAGCAATAATTAAAGCTTTTTTGTTTCTTTGTTTGTAAATTCTTGTATTATAAGTCTAAATGCATAAGGCAT
>CAZFZP010000005.1:0-28569 GCA_964523515.1 uncultured Gammaproteobacteria bacterium | reverse complement strand
ATTTTTATGCAAACTGGATCACTGTTGCTCACCTCCGAGGAGTCAAAGCCCACCTCGGAGGTGTAACTACGCCTACCTTCCCCTGCATCGGACTGCTGGTTTCAGGTGGTCATACTGATTTAGTTCTGTTTACGGATCATGGTAAATATAAATACTTAGGCGGCACTAGGGATGATGCAGCTGGTGAGTGTTTTGATAAATGCGCCAGACTTTTAGGATTACCATATCCTGGCGGACCAGAAATTAGCAAATTAGCCTCGCAAGGCCAGGCCTTGAGGTTCAAGCTACCCAGACCAATGATAAATTCCAAAGACTTTGATTTCTCGTTTTCTGGCCTTAAAACAGCAGTTGCAAACCTTACCCCTGTCATTCTGAGCGGAGCGAAGAATCTGAAGATAGTACACCCCTCCTTTGGAGGTAAATCTAGAGATCCTTCACTAATCGTTCAGGATGACAAAATACTAGTCGACTTGGCAGCTTCAATCCAGCAAGCTATAGTAGATGTTTTAGTAGAAAAAACTATCAGGGCTGCCAAGGAATATCAGGTTAATCAAATTATGATTGCAGGTGGAGTAGCAGCAAATCTAAAGCTGAGAGAGAATCTAGAATTACGAATCATGAATCAAGGTTTAAATATAAAACTACATATTCCTCCACCAAACCTTTGTACAGATAATGGAGCTATGATTGCCTCGGCAGGATTTTTTACAAACCCTATTAAAGATTCTTTGGCTTTACAGGCAGATCCAAACCTTGCCCTGTCTGACTAATTTGAATATACTTAAGCTCATGGATAAAGTTTATAGCCAACAAGAAGTTGAAAAAAAGTGGTATAAGCAGAGCTTGAAAATTGACGAAGCGTCAATTTATAAATTCTGGGAGGAAAATGGCCTATTTAAGGCAGACCCAAATTCTGCTAAATCTCCCTATGGACTTTTAATGCCTCCACCCAATGTTACTGGAGCCTTGCATCTAGGCCATGCCATGCAACACTCTATCTTAGATACTATAGCCAGATTCAAAAGGATGCAAGGATTTGATGTGCTGCTTCTACCAGGAGTGGACCATGCTGGGATTCAGTTTGAAGGTACTTTAAACAAATTTTTAGAGAAAGAAGGTTTATCTAAACAAAAATTGGGCCGGGAAGAGTGGTTAAAAAAAGCCTGGAAATTTAAAGAAGAATCATATAATTCAGTTTCTCAAACCTGGAGAACCATGGGACTGTCTGCTGATTGGTCCAGGGAAGTTTTTACCCTTGACCCTAAAGTAGAAAAGGCAGTATTTAGCGAGTTTAAAACTTTTTGGGATCAGGATTTACTTTATAAAGGAGCCTATATTGTTACTTGGTGTCCTAAAGATGCTACTGCTATTGAAGATGTGGAGATAGAATATGAAGAAAGAAAAGAAAAACTGTATTTTGTTAAATATACTTTTGCCGGAACAGCTGGTAAAGAATTTCTTACTGTAGCTACTACAAGACCTGAAACTATTTATGCTGATGTAGCAATTGCAGTGCATCCTGATGACCCAAGATATAAAAATTCTGTTGGTAGAGAGGCGCGTAAGCCTTTATTTAAAAGGGGTGAGCTTGATGAGGACCGGGTTCAGATAATCTCAGATCCCAGAGTTGATAAGGATTTTGGAACCGGGGCATTAAAGATCACTCCTGGCCATGATCTTTTGGATTATGAAATTGGCAAAGATAATCACTTACCCATTTTACACGCAGTGGATAAAACCGGCAAAATGACCGAACTTGCAGTTGATCTTAAGGGCTTAAAAGTATCTGAGGCTAGATTAAAAGCTGTAGAAGGCTTAAAAAAAATAGGAGCAATCGAAAAAATTGAAGATTATACCCATTCTGTTCCTGTTTGCGAAAGATGCAAAACTACTATTGAGCCTTTAATTTCGCAGGAATGGTTTGTAAAGATGAAACCTCTGGCAGAAAAGGCCATTAAAAGAATTAATGAAGTTAATTTTGTGCCTAAAAATTATCAGAAAATACTTAGTGATTGGATGAAAGAAATTCATGATTGGTGCATTTCCAGGCCACTTTGGTGGGGGTATAGAATTCCTATCTGGTATTGCAAAAAATGTAATCCTACTCGTCAAGTGGGAAAAGATCGCGATATGGTAGTGTCACAATATCTGCCGGAAAAATCTTGTCAGAGTTGTTCTGAAAAACATTGGGAACAAGACGAACAGCTTTTAGATACCTGGTTTTCCTCCGGACTTTGGCCTATGGCAACTTTAGGTTGGCCAGAAGAAACAAAAGAGTTTACAAGATATTATCCGTGGAATTTTGCCTTAACAGCCCCGGAGATTAAATATCTTTGGATTGCCAGAATGATTATGCTATCACTTCATTTTACAGATCGAATTCCTTTTGAGAATATGTTCTTCCATGGAATGATTAGAGATCCGGAAGGCCGCAAGTTTTCTAAATCTTTAGGAAACGGAATTGACCCAAATGATTTAAGGAAAGCTTGGGGTACAGATGCAGTTAGAATGGCACTTTTAACTTACTCTGCTCCTGGCAGAGATGGTAGGGCTAGTAGGCAAACCATGGATAAGCGGGCTAAAAATTTCAGGAACTTTGGAACAAAGCTTTGGAATATAGGACGTTTTATCATAGATATGAAACCGACCAAAAGTCGTCCTGGAGGGAATGAAATGACCGATAGGACCCAAAAAGATTCTATCGCTTCGCTCCAGAATGACAATAAGGATGACATATGGATCCTAAAACAATTAAATAAAACTATTACAGAAGTAACTAAAAATATAGAAAGTTTTAATTTACATTTAGCGATAGAGTATCTTTATAAATTTATCTGGCATGAATTTGCTGATAAGTATATTGAGAGTACAAAAGAAAGAAGAGCTGAGGCGCAGCCAACCTTAGAATATGTTTTCAAAACCTCTTTAGAATTGCTTCATCCATTTATGCCATTCATTACAGAAGAACTCTGGCAAAAACTGCCGCATGAGGGTAAATCTATTATGATTTCAAAATGGCCAGGCACAAAATAACCGCAGGATAAACGTAAATTACCCGCTTGAAAAGATTATTCTTCTTTTTTCTCTTCTACTTCTGGTTGGGCTTCACCTGTTGGCGCTACTTCACCTTCAGATTCTGCAGGAGCTTCCCCTACTTCACCCTCAGCTGAAACAGTTCCATCTGCACCTTCAGTTACAGCCGCAGCTTCTGCTGCTTGTTCCTCAAGCAAAGCTTCCATCTCAGCAGTAACTGCCGGAGCCAGTTTAACTACAATCTCTTCTGGTCCTTCCTGCAGAATTAATTTTTCCCTATCATAAACTAAATCTCCTACAGAAATTGCATCATCAATCTCTTTTAAGGCAGTAATATCTATTTCAATCTTTTCTATTAAGTCAGTCGGCAATGCTTCTACTTGCACTTCATTTAAAGTTTGTAGCACTATCGCTTCTCCTAAATGTACTTTTTCCGGATCTTCTCCAATTAACACCAAGGGCACTGGCACAGTCACTTTTTCTTTTAAATTCACTTGATAAAAATCAACATGCAAAGGAAGTTCTGTTACTGGGTCATATTGCACACCTCTAATCATCACTGGTTTAACCTCTTTACCAATGTTTAAATCAATAAGTCCTGTTTCTCCGGCACTGGCAAAGGTTGATAAAAATGCCTTGGTATCCAAAGATACATGTTCAGTTTCAATCCCTTTGCCAAAGACATGAGCTGGTAATTTGCCATCACGTCTTAGTCTTTTAACTTTTTTGCCTAAAATAATTCTTTCGTCTGCTTGTAGATTTAATCTATCCATGGTTGATTATTCTACCGTATTTTAACTGAGGCTGCAAGATTGAAGATTTTGAGGCTCCCAAGTATAACCAAATAGCCTCACGTGCTTTTTTTAGCTTCATCATGTAAGGCTGCTACTCCTGTAAGTAGGGTAAGTTGTTGAATTGGAAATAGATTCTATATTGCCCAAAAGACTCCCTGCCAAACATATATTCATAGGAATCTTTCATTAATTCTTCTATTTGGAGTATATGGGACTTATGAGGTTGATTTTTTAAATAAGGTAATATTGCTTTCCCTAAAATGACCTGTAAACTTCCACCGTGTTGTCCTTTCTCGGTCACTAATTTAATATCCATAAGCTGTGGTGGTGAATTTTGTATATCCGCTTCTACCTGGTTCCCCTATTCCTATCTCATACCTAGCAGGAACATCTTGGATTAAAATATCATGCTCTAACATACCTGGGATGATACCCTAGTTATTTTGTAAAATCAACTTGGAGGCTACGATCCCGGGATAAATCAGTTGAAATATGATGTTCTTGTGGGCCTATCTTTTGCCCTTCAGTTGTAACTTTGAAACTTATTGGATAAGTTATCCTCCACTCTAAGGGATCCTGGTGAGTTCCAGGTTGTTTTAAAATATTTAATCTATAAGTGGCTAGAGTATTTTTAAAATTAATTTTCGAGGAGATTTGGTAATCTAATATTAAATTTTTACTCTCTTTGGGCTGCAGTTCCAAAAGTATGGAATAACCAGCCCGGCCATAATCTGAAAAAGCCGATGCTTGGGTAGTTATATCTTTTTCTCCCCATAGCATTCTATTTAATTTAGTACCAAAAGGTAAATATACCCTCAACCTATTTTTATATTTTCCAGCCGGGAAGGTGTCCGAGGGGCTGCGGTTAGTATAGTTTATCTTTAACCTGTGGCTGACTTCCCCATCTTTGCCTATGGTAGTTTGTAAGCTATATCCCCTTTCTAAATAGTAATTGGCTTTATTACCTCCTAAATTAGCCTCTACCACAGAAAGAAAATCTACTACCTCTCCCTCTAAGCTCTCTGTTTGCCGAGGCATAATCCCAGCCCAATTTTGAGCTACTAAATAAGAAAACATCTTCTGATTATCTAAATAAGCCATAAGATGTTTTTCCTCAAATAAAGTGCCTACAGAAGTTACAACACTCGACCAATTTTGGTTTGGCAGAAAAAATAGCTTATTAAATAAAGCCGTAGTTAAGGAGGATAAAAAATTCTTTTTTGCTTGAGAACCAGGGAAAAACCCGGTTTCGGCATATGTCACTGCTTTTTCAAATAAATTACCAGAGTCAATTTTCTCCTGATAATCAGGCAAATCTATTGGGCCTATTACCTCCAGGAGTTTGGTAATTGCGCTCACATCCAAAGCTATCACCCCATCTACTCTGGTACCGGTTTCTTGAGTATAAAACCATTCTGCCTGTCTGGCAGCTGTCGGGAAATCAGGTTCCCAATTAGCATCCCGTAAAAACCAATTTGGTTGTCCCATATCCCCTTTTATCTCTTTGGGCGGCTCAACATGGATTTTTAAGGCTCCATCAATATTATAAGTATCATTAACCTGGATATTTTTTAGCCTGCCATTTTCAAAATCAATTTGAGCAAATGAACCGATAAAACCGCCGGTAGGCCGCAATTCTCCATTATTTTGCAACAGAACTAAATAACTTTTTTTACCTTCTATTGCCACAATAAAAGGTAAAACTTGGGCGGCTGCCCTACCTTTTTTGATAAACTCACGGTTTAATTGCAATTTTTCTTCAAAAGGAAATAAACTTTGTTTAAAATCTTCTTTTAAGCTTAAAGCGTAAACTTTTTCCGCTTGCAGGTCAGCTTGGGAAAATTCCACCTGGGATAGATTTAATAATTCTTTTGGATCCTCTCCTGACTCACCTGTTACAGCTTTTAAACTATGATAAATATATTGGGTGCCCAAAACAGAATGTTCTAAGGATTGAACGGTTAATTGGGTTAAAGATACTAAATCCTGCATTTTTGTCAGGGGTTCATTCAATATAGCCAATTGCCTTAAAAAGTCTAGCGAATCAATTAAATTATTGACACCATCAATTCTGTCTTGCGCTATAGACAAACTGTTTAAACTGCCGGTAAAATCCCCTTTTATTAAAAAGTCAGCTGAATTTTTTAATTGATTTTTTAAATCATAAACTCCCCAAGCAATTGAACCAAGTGGTAAGACCAAGGCATAAAATACTAACATCAAAACTAAAATTAAGTATAATTTAGAAACATGTAGATTAATTTTAGGTAATGTGAGGTTACTCTTTTTTTCTTCTTTTAAATCCCAAAATTTCTCTTCTTTTTTGACCTCTTCTACCCTAACTTCAACTTTTTCCTCCTGAATTTTTTTAGTTTCAGTTGGTATCTTAATTTCATTATCCTTAAAATAAACCACAGTCTCTTTTAACCCTTTGACGAAATTAGTTTTTGGCTGCCAAGATAAATATTGCATAGTTTTTTCCAAATTTGGGGTTGGCCAAGGCGGCAATTCTGCAGGTACAAATTCTTTCTGCTCATGCCAAAGCGGATCCATTAAAATCTGTTTAATCTCCGCTACCTTAACAGGAGTTGGCCGAACTCCGTCAAAAATTTTTAAAGCTGTGCTGCCTGACAGCATACTTTTAATGATTAAACTCACTGCATCATCTATAAAGATTGCCCGGGAAGAAAAATCCAAAGAAGAATATTCTTTCTGTAGATCTCCTGTCAGGGAGGATTTTATCAAACTGATCACCGGGTCATCATAGTTAAAATGCATCCTGGGGCCATATACTGCTGACAGTCTCACTACCCTGGCATTTAAATTATTATCCGAGGCAAATTTAGCTAAAATACTCTCTGCTTGTTTTAACCATTTTAAATCCTCAGGCGATTGAGAATTATAAAGTTCAATAGTAGAGACAATTAAAATCTTACTGTGGTGTTTTTTAGCCAAATCCAATAGATTTTGTAGCCTAAAACTACCTTCTGTGACAATAAAAATATAATCCAGCCTGGGAATATCTAACTCCAGGTTTTCAGCTGGTTGGTTAATAAAATGAAAACTTTTATTCCTTGAAGCAACACTAATATTCTCTTTTGTACCACTTGAGAAATCATCTACTCCAATCACAGAAATATTACCTTTCAAAAGTAAGGTTTCAGCTAAATTTGAGCCGATAAAACCTGCTGTTCCCACAACTAAAGCCACAGGAGTGTTACGCGAAATCAAAATACTATTGTTTTTATTGCTATTGTCCTCAAATTCCCCCACGGGTTAATCGTAGCACTTATTTGAAGGTTAGAAAAGATACCTGCGGAGATTACTTTTTGAAGTTTTTAGAATCAAGGGCGATATTTGCCAAGCGGTCTGCTAAAGTATTTTTCTCCCTAAAAATATGTTTATGAATAATCTGACCTAAATCCCTTTCCAAAATTCTAATTTCACTTATAATCTCCCTTAAATGAGGACTTTTTACTTTAAACCTGCCGGAAAGCTGTTCTACCACTAATCTTGAATCTGCAAAATGATCAATCTCAATTAAGCCTAATTCAGCAAACTTTTCTTTCACTTTTTTTAAGGCTGATAAATATCCTGTATACTCAGCCACATTATTTGTCGTAATCCCGATATACTCCCCCTCTTCATGGATAATTTGACCTGTCTCATCAGTAATAGTAAAGCCATAAGAGGAAGGTCCGGGATTACCCCTTGAAGCTCCATCTGTATAAATAATTAATTTCATAAAAGCAGACTAACAAATAGCATGAAGAGTATCAAGTACTCTGATAAGGCTGTGGTGGCAGATGCTGCCAAATAAGAATAAGCCGGTATAAAAATTACATTTAAACCCAAATTAAAAATCAGACCAGTTGTATAAATTACCAATAAGGTTTTGTATCTACCTGTACTAATTAATATCCACATTAAAAGAGAAGATAGAAAATAAGCAGGAAAGCCCAAACCTAAAATCCGCAGGCTTTGGATAGACCCTGTAAATCCACCTCCAGTTAAAAAATTAATCAGCCAAGGAGCCAACAGATAGGTTAAAACTGATCCCAGAAGAGCCAACAATCCCAAGACAATTGCCATTAATTTAATACCATTTTTTGACTTTAACATTAATGGATAATAAGCATTCATAAAAAAACTGGGTAACACCAGTGCTGATTGGAAAATAGAAAAAGCCACATTATAAACCCCGGATTCTGACACAGATCTATAAAAAGCGATTAAAAATGTATCTGCCCGAAAATAAATCACATTTAAAACCAAGGTGGCAGCAATCGGCCAAGAAGATGTTATTAACTTTTTGGAAAATTCTAAATCAAACATTGGAGATAAATTTTTGCTAACCTGAAACAAAAAGAAAAGAGAAACAGCTAAAATAAATACCCAGCTTAATAAATTTGGTATTAGCATCACAGGAATTGGAGCAAAAAAACGAGCAAGAAGTAAAAATAATACTAAGGCTGCTATGGTACCTGTAATCTGAGAAGCAACTGATAAATCAAACCTGAGCCTACTTTGAAAAATTAAATTAAAAGTTACAAATATAGAGGCAGCGATAATTACCGGGCTACTAATTAAAACCCCATAAAAGAAATTATCTGAAGTAAATGGCAGTACCAAACTTAACAGGATGGCTAAAATAGCCAGTACTGTAGACCAAAGAATTCTAGTTCCTAAAAGTTTATTCCAAATACTATGACTTTTTGCGGAAACTCCATGATAGCTTTTTAAAACATGGGCATTAAATCCAAAATCTCCAGCCAACATAAACATAGAGATATAAGTTAAAACTAATGTAAAAAGTCCTGTCCCATCCTGACCATAATTCCTGGTTAAAATTCCCAGGATTATAAAAGTGGAAACAACAGAAACTACCTTACCAAGGATTTGAAAAAATGTTTGCTGAAAAACTTTTGATAAACCCTGCATTATTTTATTCTAGACGAAACTGTTGATAAAGATAATCCCCAAAGTAAGAATAATACCCTTAAACCTTGCGGCTGGGTCAGGAAATAATGGTCAAACATCCCTAAAAATATAACTACCATCCATAAAAGTAATAGAGGAGATAGGGAATAGTGAGTAGGGTATAGTCGAAAAAGTTTTAGGATAGGGAATCCCATTAAAAAAATTAATCCAATGAGCCCTATTAGTCCTGTTTCAGCCAAGGTTAATAAAAAGATATTATGAATTGGTTGTAGAAATCTACTTTGACCAACTAATAACTGTTCTGATGTAACTGGAATAAAATTATTAAGGCCCACCCCGGTTAAATAATTTTGAGAGACCAGATTTATTCCAATCCTACTTAATTGTTCTCTTCTTGAAAAAGATAAATTATCAAAATCTATTAAAGAAATATACCTTGTAACTAAAAATGGAGAGAGAAAAAGAAGTAGAAATAGTAAGATCAGTAATCCTCTGCTTTTTAAGAAGAAAACTAATTCTACTGCAGCAGCAAATAAAGCTATTCTGGAGGCAGTTAAAATTAATGCTAAACCAGCTAGGATATTCATCGTCATCCCGAATTTATTTCGGGATCTTAGATCCTGAGACAAGCTCAGGATGACAGGTACTATAACCAAATAAGCTGCCAATGTATTTGGGTGAGGAAAAGTTGCATATGGCCTTAAAAATTGGACTCCTTTAAAATCAAATTTAGCAATTGCCGGGGCAGAAAGAGAAAAATTTCTTTCTCCTAAAATCCAAAATCCTAAATCTGTTTCTTTAATAAATTGCAAAATAGCCAGTACAGAAATAAATATAGTGGATATTAAAAGAGGCCAAAAGATCTTTTTTATTAGCTCCTCAAAATTTTGTGAAGCCAGATAAACTCCAAATAGACCAATTATAAAATATTGTTCTAGCCTAACTATTCCGCCGCCCAATTGAACTGACACCCCCTGAGTTAATATAAAAATCAAAAATATATTTAAAGCAATTCTATTCACATATTTTTTCTGTAGTAGGAAAATAATGATTAATAATACTACCAACAGATCCCAAAAATAAATAATCGGGGCGAGATAATCAATAGGTAGGGAATAAACAAAACTAAACTGTGGCCAAAAATGCTTGCCAAGTTGAGTTGGAAAAAAAAGCAGTGTTAGAAAAAAGAGTATCTGCTCAATTTTTTTCACTTGGCCTGATTACTAAATGCCTATCTTTGCCTTCACCAACACTTTCTGATTGTATACCCTCTGTTTCCTGAGCTACCATATGAATAATTCTTCTTTGCCAAGCAGGCATTGGTTCAAGTTCCATTATTTGGCCAGATTCTAATACCTCCTGAGTCCAAATTTTGGCTATACTTTTTAATTCTTCCTCTTTTTGTTTTTTCCAACCAGCTACATCCAATATAACTCTTTTAAACTCATCAGCTGATGGATTTTCTTTAGATACTTTATGAGCTAATATTTGATTAATCAGCAACTGCAGGGCATCTAAGGATTCTCCTTTAAAACCAATTAACCTGCCGGCATCCTTGGTATCAATACTAACCAAAAATCCCTCATTTGTGTCTTCTATTTCGTAAGAGCCTTCTAAAAGAAGTAACCCTAAAATATTATCTAATATTTCACTTAAATTTTCTTGCATATTGTTCTAATCCTCCCCAACCTGAAATATGATACTGCTGGATTATACCTAAAATTGTCCCAGTATTCCAGTGCAATGCTAAAGCCACTGGAAATTGGAAAGCCGTATAACCAATGATGATTGGTAAAAAATAGATCATCTGTGATTGGACAGCTGCCATTGAATCTTCTATTGACTCTTTTTCTTTTTTCTCTTTTGGAGAATCTGATGAATATTCCTTAATAGTAGCCGGTGTCATCATTTTGGATTGCATGAAAGTTAACAGGGCTGTTATAACCGGTATAAGTAATAAAAAAGCTCCTACACTATTAAAATCAGCAGGTTTACTAGCTAAATTAACTCCAAAGAAATTTAAATCAGGGGATTTATCTAAATGCCAGGTGGTATTGTAAAGTAAACTATTTATTTTATCCAATCCCTGGCTGCCATCAAAAAAAGCCAGTATTGCTTGATACAGCGCAATTAAAACCGGAAACTGAATTAACACAGGCAAACAACCAGCAGCCGGGTTTATCCCGTGTTCTTTATATAAAGCTGCTTGCGCCAAGGCTAGAGACTTTTTATCATCCTTGTGTTTTTGTTTTAGAATATCTAAATGAGGTTTTAAATCCATCATTTTTTTGGCAGATTTAAGCTGGGCAGACATTAAAGGCCAAACTAAAAAACGGACAAAAACTGTCAGGATGATAATGGCAAACCCTAAAGCGCCGGGAATATTAATACTGCTTAAACCAAAATAAATCAGCACTAATAAATTAACAATTGGGCCAACAAAGATTTGATTAAATAAATCTCCCATATTAGAAGCAATTTAAGATTCTTTTAAATCCCAAGAGAACTCCTTTCCAAACTCCGGACTTTAAAATAGCTTCTTTTGTATACTGGGAACAGTTGATTTCATATTTGCAGGCTCCACCAGGCGCCAGTATCTGCAATAGTCCAGTATCAAAAGACAAAAAGATTTGATAAAAATTAATTAGGCCAATCGCTATTTGTTTCATTTTAGATAATCTTTTAGAAGTGACTTTAAATCATCAGTCACAGTATTTGATTTTACATCAAGTATGGGTGATTTGGGAAGAGCAATAATCTCTATATCTAGCAAATCCTGATAGATCTTCTCAAAGGCTGCAGATGTAATTCGGCGGGCTCTATTTCGCTCATGGGCTTTTTTAAAGTTTTTAGATGATGTAGCTATACCAATTTTTAAAATTTCTGCTGGTTTTAGAAATAAAGTTAGATATTGAGAGTTTAGTTTTTTACCAGAAGCAACCCTTTTAAAATCTGTCTTTAAATTAAGCCTTTTTTCTTTGGGAAGCATATGTGAAGCTTTCAGTCTTCAGCTATCAGCTGTCAGACTTATTTTTACTATCTGATGACTGACGACTGAGTGCTGATGACTAATCATACAGCGAGTCTGACTCTACCCCTTAATCTTCTTCGCTTTAATACTTTAGCTCCATCACGGGTCATCATCCGGGATAAAAATCCATGCTTTCTGGCTCTTTTTAATTTTTTTGGCTGAAATGTTCTTTTTGGCATATGGAGAGTATAACATAATTGATCCACTTTTAAACAGTTTCTGCATATTGTGGAAAACTTCTTTGTAGACTATAAATTGTGGATAACTATGGACAACAATAAGACCTGGAAGATTATAACTAATAAAATTAAAAGCCAAATCTCCGCTGGTTTATTCCAAACTTTTTTCAAGGGTTCTGGTATAAAATCAATTAGCGATACAGAAATTACCTTAGTAACTCCATCTTTATTCCACCAACAAAACATTACTACACGCTTTTTACCTATTTTAGAAGAAGCTATTGAGCAGGTAATAGGTAAAAAATTAACCATTACTTTTATAGTAAATTCTAGTAGGTTGAGTAAAAAAACTAAGGATGAATCCCTAGAAGATCTTTTTGAGCCAGAATATATTCCCCAAACTCCTTCTATTAACCCTAAATTTACTCTGGAAAACTTTGTAGTCGGGCCAACTAACAATGTAGCCTATGCTGCTGCCCAAGCAATAGTTTTAGATCCGGGCACCTCATATAATCCTTTATTTTTATATGGTGGCACAGGGGTAGGTAAAACCCATTTAATGCTAGGAATTGGTAATGCCATTTTAAAAAAATTCCATCAATATAAAATAATCTATTGTTCATCAGATAAATTTATGAATGATTATGTAGCTGCTATTCAAAGTAATAGTATGGGGCAATTTAGGAATAAATACCGGAATGTTGATATTTTACTAATTGATGACATTCAATTTTTTTCCGGCAGAGAAGGAACCCAAGAGGAGTTTTTCCACACCTTTAATGAGTTACAGAGCAAAGGATCACAGATGGTTTTTACCTCAGACCGGACTCCCCACGAAATAGCCAAACTGGAAGACCGGCTTGTTTCCCGTTTTGCCGGAGGATTGATGTTAGATATCCAATCTCCAGATTTTGATACCAGAGTGGCTATTTTACAAGCTAAATGCCAGGAACGGGGAGTAGCACTGCCTGAGGAAACAATTAATCTTTTAGCTTCTACTTTAGAGTTTAATATTAGAGAGTTGGAGGGAAAATTAATTCAAATTTTACAAATTATCAAATCAAAAAACATTCCCCCTACCATTGAAAATATTTCTCCTTTAATTGGCCAACCTATTAAGAAAAATTCAACTGACTATAAACAACTTCTAAAGGTTATTTGTGACTATTTTAAGGTTGATTTTAAAGATCTAACCGGTCCAAGGCGCCAAAAAGAGTTAATACTACCCCGGCATATTGCCATGTATTTATTAAGCCAGGATTTGAATATGACTGTAGAAAAAATCGGCCAAACCTTAGGAGGCAGGGATCATACTACAGTTATGCACGGACGGGATAAAATAAAAGGTTTATCTACTACAAATATAGAGGTCCAGAAAATTTTAGTTGAAATTAAACAAAGTTTATCCACACTGTAAGTTTACTTATCCACAAGTTATCCACTCTTTGTACACTACTACTCCAGACGAAATATTCCCAAAAAGTGATCTTAAATTTTTACCCTTTAAACATTTCCACCAAACCTATTAATAATTACTACTATTTAATAAATTAAGGTATAATCTAGGGTACTTGTGGATAATTACTGGGTATTTATCAGTTTAGGTTTATTAATTTTAGTTGCATATCTTTTAGGTAGAGCTCATAGTAAAAGTAGAACAGATATTCCAACTGATTTAATAGATTTATACAAAGGAGTACAGGATTTACCAGCTAAGGTTCTACAAACGATTCAAGGATCTATTAATCCTCAAAAAGGTAAAATAGCTGAACTTTTAACTTATGCAGAGTTAAGATATGATTATGATCGGATTATCCCCTTAGGTTGGCCAATTGATTTCATTGGAATTAAAAATAATGAGCGGATAGACTTTATAGAAGTTAAATCCGGGAATTTTGCTGTCTTGACAGATGAGGAAAAACACATTAAAAACCTTATAAACTCAAATAAGATTAATTTTAGATTAATTAAAATTACTGAAGATGAGATACACCGGTTTGTTACTGCCCGGAAAGCTGATAACTGACAACTGAATATGAAATTTTCGGTCTTACAACAAGATTTTCTGCCAGCACTACAATCAGTTTCCAGGTCTGTTGGAGTAAAATCTACCCTGCCGGTACTGGATAATATCCTACTTTCTATAGAAGGAGCTAAACTTAAATTATCAGCCACTAATTTAGAAATCGGGATTATTAAATTTATTAGTGTTGAGGTAGAAAACCCAGGTGATATTACTATACCAGCTAAGACCTTGGTTGAAATTATATCTGGTTTAAAGCAAACTAAAATTGAAATTGAAAGTAATGGAAATATTTTAAGTATTAGATCAGGTAAATTTAAGGCTATAATTAATGGAATATCTGCCTCTGAATTTCCGATTATTCCTTTATCTGAAGAGGAAGGAGTGGTATTTAAAAAAGAGGCTCTTTTGTTATCATCCCAAATTCTATTTGCCTCAGCTGTAGATGAAGGTAGGCCGGTTTTAACCGGTATTTTAACCCAGGCTTTAAATGGTAAGTTAGATATAGTGGCCACAGATGGTTTTAGGTTAGCCCATCGGCAGATAGATTTAGCTGATTCCAAGATGAACTTTAAAAGTCTAATCCCCAAAAGAACATTTGAGGAAGTAGTCCGTATTATCTCTGAGGATAACTTGGATGATGTCAAAATTTCTATTTCCCCAAACCAAAACCAGGTAATATTTGATTTTGGCCAAACCATCATATCCTCCAGGCTAATAGAAGGGAATTTTCCGGCTTGGGAAAAGATTATTCCTGCTCAAATAATATCCCGGGTAATTTTAGAAAAAGAGGATTTTTTGAAATCTGTAAAATTAGCAATTGTATTTGCTAAAAATGAAGCCAATATTATAGTTCTAAAAATAACCAAAGATAAAATCTCTGTTGAATCATCTTCAAAAGAATTAGGTAGCCAGGAAAATGAAATTGAAGTTCAAACAGAAGGGGAGGAGCTGCAGATTGCTTTTAATGCCAAATTTTTACTGGATGCTGTGTCAAATATCCCTTCAAATCAATTAACTTTGGAATTTTCCGGATCTTTATCCGCCACATTACTCAAACCAATAGGAGTAGAGGGATTGGAATATATTATTATGCCGGTTAGGTTAAATTAAATCCCACGGAATTTAATAGTTTTAAAATGGTAAACAATATCTGAACCTAATGGTAGGTTATCTTCTGTAGTAGTATTTCCATAGATAAATAGGCTATATCCACTACCCAAAGGTAAGGGATTTTTAAAAACAATCTTCATGGTAGACCCAAATTCTTTATCAACCCCATTTACCACCTCTACCTCATGTTCTATGTCTGGATCAAGTTTATGTTTAAATTGGCTTCTATAAATAGGTTTATTAAAAGTGATCTCAATATTTTGAGTAGGTAAGATAGTGGCTTCATCTAAGGGATTAGGGTTAGTGGAGATAATTTTTAATTGTTCCTCTGGAGGTAAATCTGTTTTTTGGTTGTTTAGTGGTGAAGCCGTGAACTTGTTCGTTTGCCAGTAATTAAAAATTAGCAGTCCAACTATTAAAATTAAAATTCCCCATTTAAAATTTTTCATGGTTGAGTGTTACAAACTCCAAAATTATTAATACTTTCCATATTAACACCAAGATAGTTATTTAAAGATAAATTCTCAGAAGAAAGCAGTAAAGCCGGGTGGGGATTTTGAATATTATTAGTATAAATTAATGGGTTAACTACACTGTTATTTTTCTCCACCCGATAATGGACATGGGTGCCGGTAGTTCCTTCACCTGTTGAACCAGCCAGTCCAATTACCTCTCCTTTTTGGATATCCTCTCCTATTTCATAGGCTGGGATCTCTTTTAGATGCTCAAGATAAACAGAAAAACCAGTACTGTTAGTTATTTTAATATAATTTCCTTTAAATTGATTAAAGTCTCTCTCAGCGACAATTCCGGCCATAGTTGATCTAACTGGGGTAGAAGGGGTAGCGCCGATGTCTATGCCGTTATGGCAACTTTGTAGAGTCCCTGTTGGCAAATTACAACCCTCATTAATGTATGGGTAGTTAGCAATACTATGCCCAAAAGGATTAGTAATAGTCCCAATTACCGGGCAACCTGAAGGTTGATCAAATATTTGTTTACAGTTTTGTAAATCTTGCCAGACTTCTTCACAGTAATTAAAACTTCCATAAGTACAACTATTATAGTAACTTCTAATGGCTGAGATGACCTGATCTTTGGTGGGATTACCAGTGATACCATTTGCTTTTAACTTCTCAGCAGCAATAGTTAAACTTTCGGTTAGGCTGCACAGGTTTTTTCCAGGGTTAAAGACATCTATTATTTGCATAAGCCCAATTGCTTTAGCAGTCCGCGCGCCATCAACTATTTCTATGCTTGTACAAGGTTTATCTTCTTCATGCAGTCTTTGGCCATTTTTCTCACAAAAAACTGGCCCTGCCTGGCAATAATTATTTTGTAAAATTGAATCGTGATTATCATCTGCATTAGCTATAAAACTGGCGCTTTCATGCATAGCGATGCTGGCTAAAATAGGTGCCGGAATCCCTTGGGTAGAAGCTACATCAGTGATTAATTTATTTAAAGCAGTGCTTTTAATAGGTAGTGAGGTGCCTGATCTAGTAAATTGACAACTAGCTAAGTTATCACTTGTTGGTACTACTTTAAGTTTATCTGCAGCCTCTTTCATTACCTGACACATTGGATCTCCTTCAAAGAAAGAAAACATATCATTTTCAATGTTGTCACTTTTCCTGTCTGAATATTGCCAAACTAAATAACCAGTGGCGCCGGCGTTAAAAAACTCAGTCAACTCAACTTTTAACTGCTGCGCTCTATCAGTTTCTTTTTCAAAAGATGCCTGGATACAGTTACTATTACTAGCTACATCACAGACAAATCCTGCTTCACCAATATAAAAGGGTTTGTTTAATTTTTTAGCTATTTCTAACTCCTTTAACATTAAAGCTTTTTCTTTACTAAACTCATTAGGATCCTTTACACCTTGGATACTACCGTTGTAGTAATGGCCGCTTAAGGCTCCAATTGTAGAAATGGAATTAATTTTTTCATACTGTCCATCGTTAACACTCTCACCTAATTGAAAATCTGCATTAGCTTGTGTACCAATAGACACAAGATGCTTAGTATCGATGCTTTTTATTAATCCAGATACATCTTTAATCCAATTAGTGTAAGCTTCTGGACAATCAGCAAATGCAGCACAATGAGGTTCATTAGCCAGTTCCCAAGCGTATACACTAGGATGATCTTTTAGATAAGTTACAGTATCTCGGGCATGAGCTAGGTAGGTTCCTTTATACCCATCCCTATACCAACTGGTAGGGTTTTCTGCAGGTGAGTTAGTTAGTTCACTACCTGATTGAAGTGGTATTAGGGTATCCCTTGATGTTCTATTAGCAAAATCAGCTAAGGCGATAATAAATTTAACATTATATTGAGTCCCTAAATCTAAAGTTTTTTTTAACTCTTGAGCGCTGCCAGTACCCCAAATTCTAATGACACTCACCCCACAAGAGTTAGATAAATATGAAAGAATATGTTCTAATTTTTCCCGTTTATTTGGGTTTTCTGGAGTATTTGTAGCCAGATTAGCTAAGTAGTGAACGTTTACTCCAATAAAACTATTGGAAGATTTAGAAGTGTCACCTATGCTAGGTAATTTATTTGTTTCCCCTAAACTTCCAGATCCTAAAATAGCCACCGCCAAAATTGCCCCAATAATTCCAAATATAACTAACTTTATTAGACGAACAGGAAAGACATTGATCAAATTTGTAACGTTAAATAAACCTATTACGGCATCGGATCCAGTATTAATAGTTCTAAAACCAGTATTTAAAATAGTTTCCCCTCCACCTTTTGCTAAAAACGCAGGAAGAACAGCTGCTGTTGAGCCAGCTATTGCTCCAGTAGTACCTGCTATACCATAACCAGTGATAGCACCGATTATTCCAGTAGCCACAGAAGCTACTCTCATAGGAGTGGCATATTTATCAACAAGTCCTTTAATAAAAATTTGAGTGTTTGATAATAAGTCTTTAACAAATGAGGGAGTGGTGATTGTTGGTAAAACTGGATTTGGTGTTGTATTTATTGGGGGGATACTAGGAGTGAACTCTTTTTCTGGAGTTAGTGTAATTTCAGGTATTTTTGGGGTGCCAGATTCTAATTTCTGCACCCATTTCATCTGGGCATCATCTTGTTGGGCCAAAGGTAAACTCTTAATCTTTTCAAATTCATCATAGACTAGATTAGCAAGAATAGGTTCAGGTTGAGTTAATAATCTTCTGATATTAAAATCAGATTCTTGGTTAAGATAAACTTTATTAAGTAAGTCTTCGTCATTGCTATACCTTCTGTATAAAGGCAGTAAAAATCTAATTAATCTTAAAGTAGGTTTTTTGGCAAAGTAGCGCCCATCAACTATGGCATAAGTAATTTTAGGGTCTCTATAAAATCTGGTAACAGCTTGTAAAATTCTTCTAAAGAATTGGGCATCTCGGACAGCCATAAAGGTAGGGTATAGGTAATAGGGTATAGGTAATAGTTAGAAAAAGCAACTAGACGCTAAACGCTATTGTCTATACGCTTTGTCTTGCAAGTATCTCTGCTGGATTAGAAGTGATCAGTCTGTGTTCCTCAGGTGAGGCTACCACTCTCATTGATACATGGGTATTCCCGGCAAAAAATAACCCCTGACCAATTCCTGATGATAAAAGCAGCCTTTTTTCTCCATCTGATAAATTAAATATCTGGCCAATTTTTAAAATAGAAGCCGGAGCTTGTTTTAATAATACCTGAATAGAGGAGTTGGAGATGATCTCTTTACCCCTATCTCCGGCTAAGAAATCCTCCACATCTTGAGTAATAGTAGTAAGTCCCAGGTAATATTTCCGTGACCGCTTGGCAATATCTACTAAAAAATTGGCTGAATCTTCATTTCTCATCATATACCAGGCCTCATCAACTATTAACAGCCTCTTTTTTAACTTACTTCTGACTTTAGTCCAGATATATTCTAAAATCATATACATAGCCAAGGGCCTAAGTTGGTCAGGTAGATCCCTTAATGAAAAAACAGTAAAAGAGTTGCTTAAATTAATATTAGAAGGAGAGGAAAATATTCCCGAGAGGGAACCCTTAACAAATCTTTCAAGCCTGGCTGCCAGTTCCAGGGCATCTTTTTCTTCCATTCCAATTAAAACCTTGTATAAATCTTCTATTAAAGGTGGTGGTAAGTGTTGTGTTTTTGGGTCATCAGTAATCCCTTTAAGTTTATAAGTTTGTTTAAGACTCCGGTCCAGTATGGCTGCCTCAGTAGGAGTAAGATTACCTAGGACTATCTTGAGAAATGTAGTTAGTGAAAGTATTTTCCGGCCTAATTCATTTTCATCAGGAGTAGCAATTAAAGAAAGATCAAACGGGTTAATTTTTACAGCTGAATTTGTAGAAAAATGAATATATTCACCACCCACCGCCCGGCATAAATTTAAATATTCCTGTTCCGGGTCTATTACTAAAATCTCTGTCCCAAACATTAAAGAGCGTAAAGCCTCTAATTTTACAAAATATGATTTCCCAGCCCCGGATTTGGCAAAAATAACAGAATTGGCATTTTCTAAAGAAAATCTGTCAAATAAAATTAATGATTCATTATGCTCGTTTATGCCATACATTATGCCGGTATTGGAGGTTAATTCTGATGAGGCAAAGGGGAAAGTGGTGGCAAGGGAGGTAGTGTCCATATTATGAGTTAAATTGAGTAGGTCTTGACCTTGTGGGATGGTGGATTTAAAACCATCTTCCATCTGCAAGGTGGTAGCCTTGCTGCTAATAGATAAAGAAGATAGTGTAGATTCTATTAATTTAGAAGTATTCCGCAGTTCCTCTAAACTAGAGGAAGGTACTGTTACATAAAGAGAGAATTGGAAAAACCGCTCTACTCCTTTAACTAATTGTTCTTGTAGCGTAAAAGCATCATCTAAAGCTACTTGGACAGCTGGGTCAATAGCCCGGCTTCTTTCAATATCTGTTTGAATAGTAGCTTCCATCTCGGCAACTTTTCTTTTTAAATCATCTAACACTCCTTTGGACTGGGAAGGATAAATAAACATTGAGATAAAAAGTGAGTGTTCAAAAGAAACCAGGGGTTCTAGCCAATTTGGTTCTACAAACCTGGGGTATGAGGAGACAAAATAAGTTCGGTAAAAACCATTATTAATCCTCAAATGGTTAAAATCAGCTTCAATTTCAGCCGGGGCAATTACATCCTGTAGGGTATATTGGACGGTATCAAACATTATCTGTTAGCTCCTCCACCACAAACGGGTGATTTCTGATTGGTCGGTTAACTTGCTGGCTAGGTATTTGGGTACTAGGAGGTGGAGGGGTGGGTATACTACTTGGTTGAGTGGGTATCATCGTTGGTTTGTTTGTTTGTTGAGGATTTGATAAAACAACCGGTTCTACACTAATCGCTTTTGGCTCTTGGTTATTATCCTGCCTGTTGTAAATATCAAAGAATAATTTAATAAGCTGCTCACTGCTTAACTGATTAGCTTTAAGCCCGACCCTATTTAATTGTCTTAAGATCTGGTCTCTTCTGGGAATAAGTAAAATCTTCATTTTTTTTAATTTATCTTCAAAACTTCCACCCAATCCTAATTCTAAAGAAGAAACAGAGATAATAATATAAAATTTTTTATCTAAAACTTCATTTTCTTTCACGGTTGACTGGATAAAAGTTTTATAGCGTAACATCATTTGAGAAAGTAAGGGGTTTTGCTGGCTCCTTTGGGCTGCATCTAAATTTGCAATATAAGAGGAAATATCCAGTTTAGTGGATCTAATCACAATTTGAATACTAAAAGACAGCGAGTTTAAAAGTTGGGCAAAACTGCTGATAATAGCTACCTGTTCTAGCTCTGACAGCAAGCCAAAATTTACAGCATTAGTTTGTAAAACCAGTGATGCCCCGCCATCTTTTAACAAGATTAAATCATTTTTAATATCGGCTATATTTAAATGCGATTGTGTGCCAGTCATATTACTTTCTTGGCCGAAATTGCCACAGCCGGTAAAACCTTGCCTTCTAAATCTATCTGCAGCACATCAAACAATAAATTATCTTTTTCCAGCTCAATAGTGTAACTGCCATTTGGTAGTGGGGTGGAACCGCTAAATTGGCCTAATTTATTGGTTTTTAAGGCCCGGACCGGTAAACCTGCTTTATCATAAATAACCACCACCACTCCTTCTAGATAATTATTGGTGGAATCAGTAATTATGCCGTTTATCACATTAGGTAAAGAAGTTAAGATAATCTGGGTTTGTTTGGCCCTGATAGGAGCTACTATTTTTACCTTAGCTTTTTCTATTGGTGCCGGGGGAGTGCCAGTATTAATACTTAATTGATTTTTAATTTGAGAAGCATCAGAGACTAACTTTTGCAAGTTTTGTAGAATACTATTTATTTCATCAGTAGTTGTTAGTTGGTTTAATTTTCTTTCTTCATCAACAATTTTACTTTGTAAATCCTGGGCTTGTTTAGCCAAATCAACCGAACTTTTCAGTTCCTCTGGGGTAGGTAAATTTACTGGTTTTGAGGGCATAGCTGGAGAAACAAAAGGTTGGTGTATGGGAGGCGGAGCAGACTGAACCGGAGGAAGAAATATATTTAATCTATTTTGAAAAGTTGACTCCTGCAAATAAGTTTTGCCATTTTTATTCCAAGACCGTTTGGTAGGAGAGTAAACTGCTTTTAAATATGCCACCAGCCAGTAATCTAGGGGTCTGTCGGCAATTGGCAAAAAGGCAAAAGCCGTGCCTAACAGGGAAGAAATAATTACAATAGGCCAAGCTATAAAGGGTGAACTGGCTATAAAAAATACAAAGGTGACATAAGCAATGCCTACTCCAACGGCTAAATATCCGAATTGCTTTAAGGTCATATCTCCAACTAGATGAAACTGGAAAGAGGTGACATTTTGGGGAATAGGATGCGGCTCTTGCATGGTATAAAATGTATAACTCGTGAAAAAACTATAAGCAAGACATTAAAAGTAGATCATTATCTTACTTGTGCCATTTTGTCTTGGAGTAGTATAATGGTTTGGTTATGGAAGCTTTGCTCAAGAAATACCATCTGCCAAAAAAGGTCGAAGTGATTCTTAGTAAAACTAAAGAGGGTGGATTTGTGGTGGAGTTTCCCAATTTAGCTGGATGCTTTACTCAAGTTGAAGATTTATCACAGCTTGATGAGCATGTAACTGATGCTGTATTAACCTATTTTGATGTTCCCAGAGGAAAAGCTAAAAAAATGGTCTATGTTCCAGAGACAAAAAGTATAGAACAGTATTCATCAGCAAGAACTGAATTTGATTTATTTGTGGCTGCATAATGAGCAAAATTCCTGCCTTTTCTTCTAAAGATTTAGAAAAAGCGTTACATAATTTAGGTTTTACAATTGATAAATCAAAAGGCAAGGGCGGACATTACAAAGCCAAGTGCCCAGCAGGGATAATATTACAGCCTGGCCAAAAGAATTTTATCATCATACCTCATACTAAGGAAATTTATGAAAATTTAAGGAATAAGATTTTAAAAGAAGTTAAGAGTTTTAGAGTTACTGAAGAACAATTCTTAGAGGCTTTGAAAAAATGAATTTATAATCACAAGTTATAGCCAAACTACAATTAAAATCTAGCATCTTGACGTCCTCATAGACGTCTGCTAGGTTAAAGAGGTGGTGTACTAAGTCAAAAGCTTGAAAGTACAAAGGGAATCCGGTGTGAAACCGGAGCTGTGCCGCAACTGTAAAGGGAAAGGGATTAGGTGTTAGGGACTAGGGTATAGAAAGAAACAAAAAATTTATTTGTTTTTTACTAAACCCTAAACCCTGTACCCTATACCCTAACTTAAGCCAGGAGACCGACCACTCAAATCTTGTCCCGAGCCAGGAAAACATGCCAGTTGATACACTTAATTTTTCAATCCCTCAAGAATATATACCTATTGTTGCACCTGAACCTGTTTTAAATAATGCTTCTAGAATTCAGGAAACAAACAGAAAGCCTGATGTGTATTGTTTTATTGGTAGGAGTGGCAGGATTTACACCCCGGATGGATCTTTAGTCAGAAATAGTATCAGGCAAAATACAGATACAGACATATTGGAATTAACAGCTTTTGATCAGATGGCAGTTGAAGCTAGTGGAGAGGAAAAAAACATTCTTTGGATCAGTCCTCCAAAGATAGGGGTTTATCCAGTAACAAAGATAATTATTACCAGAGTTTTAAATCAGGGTGACTATAATCTTTTAGTTAATAAAGCAGTTCTTTTGGATATTGATTCTGCTCAAACTTTAAAGATGTCCCAGGAGCTATCTAAAGGAGCTTTAAATGCTCCTAGGCTAAATTCATTAGATGATGTGAGGTCTAACCCAATAATCTTAAGTCCTAGGCAAAAACATTGGTTAACTCTCCTTGAGCAGTTATCTCCTGATCCACAATGGGAGATGATAAGAACAGGTCAAGATTTAGAGTTACAAAAAGAAGCTATTGCCAAAGCTAAATCAGTTTATGAAGGTGAAACTAGGGTTGAGGAACACATTGGAGAGAGATCAGAAAGCTGTCCAACCAGTGGAGGAGCTTTTGAAACGTTTTCTGGTGGTTCTAGGTCCAAAGAAGACTGTAGTAAGATTGCTTGTAGGAAATGTCCTTGGGTGGCAAGTGAAAGTGATGTTAAAAGAATACAAGCAGGTGTTTTAAAATGTTGTCCGGATTGCGGTTGGAGGCCTTAAATATGATAAAGATATATTGGTCCATAGATTGTGCCCCTGGTATCAACCGAAATAGGTTCCCAATTAGGGAAGTGAAAAGCTACACTAATAACTCTTGTGCCTGGTTTAAGTTCTCTTTTCAATTTACCCATAATTTTTTCATTAGTTTCTGGTAAGAGATAAAGGCAAACTATATCAGCATTTGATAGATTTACTTTAAAAATATCATCATGAATAATTTGCGAGTTCTTGTGTAGTCTTAAAAGGTATAACCAAAATCTAGAATAAAGAACTCGTAGTCGATCTATTTCTACGCCATAAGACTGTGCGCCTCTTAAGGCTGCTGAGATAACTAACCTTCCGTCTCCGGAGCCAAGTTCATAAAAAACCTCTCCTGTTTTTATTTTAGCCATATTCATCACCCGTTCTACCACATCAAGCTCCATACCTACAAAAGGGGCCCCGTGTTTAGTAGTGTAAGTTAGATTATGATGATAAAAAATAGCTGCAGCTAGGAAGATAACCACTATTAAAATCTCTAACATTCATTTAATAGTATCATTACTGGTTTAAATTTGACTAAAACTTTTTTATGATTTAAACTGAGGTTGTAGTCAGCTCCTCAAAAGTAGTAAAATACGCAAAAGGGAGGTTATATGACTAACAAAGAATATATGCCTGATGGTTCAAACACTCCTGAAGAAGAAATTAGAGTAGTCCCTCGATTTAATAAACGTAATTTACAGATAGAGGATCATGACTTAGTTATTCCTACTTCAACTTCCCAAGCTGAAGCAACAAAACCCGTTACTTTTTCTCCTGATTACGACGAAAAAAGACAAGATTATGAGATTAAATCAGAGGGTGATTATTTGATTAAAAAAGATCCTCAAACAGGCCAAGAGGTAGCCCGAGTACTAAAAATAGAAGGGGGAGCAGGTATTGTTTCGGATTTTCCTGCTAGTTGGGATACTGATAGATTAAAAAAGCATATTCGGGAACAGATTGAATTTTATGAAAATAAGCTATCAGAATTAAGCACCGATATTATTTCTGAGTTAGCTGCCAAAATTTCTGGCTATAATCCTGATGTAGTAAATGTGAAAGATAAATTAGGAATTACTTCGGAAATGGAAGCAAGGTTATATTCTGCTATAGCAGAATATTATTTAGGCCTGGGAGCAGATGGTGAATTCCATAAAGTAATGGGAGCCAAATGGAATAATGAGAAATCAAAAATTCTAGACAATATAGAAGGAGTAACTTACGCAGTTGATCTTATAGATGCCAGGAAAGGGGATTATTTTAGAGGGTTAATAACTAGAAGTGATCTAGAAAATATGGTTTTACCACATGTAAGTAGTCCAGAAGCAGCTACAATAGCTGTTAAGTTAGCTATTAGGTTATCTCATATAACTGGGATGTCTGCTTATTATGGCGGTCCAGTAGATGAACACGGGAATTTAATTGAGGAAAGGATTATTAAAGAAGTATTTTTTGATAAAGGTATACCTATTGATATGAGAAATCCAGAGTATTGGGCTGCCTGGGATAGGGAACGTCTTAAACCAGGAGGTCTGAAGGCGATTCCCCTTCGCCACAATGTTCCAACAGGTTTAAAAACTGCCATGTTCGGGCCAGAAACTCTACAAGAAGGCCAATTTGGAGTACCTGAATTAAGACATATTGGTGAGACCCGAGTAAGACCCTTGGCTTTTTTTAAAGGGGTAAATACATTGGGTCAAGTTTTAAGGGAACCCCCAGCTGGTGTGCTTCGTCCAGAGTCTGCTCCCTCTAGAGTTGATCTTATTGGAGGTGGAGATTATTATTTTTGGACACAAATGGTGGCTGGAGGAGCTGCATTGCTAGATAAATATTATAAAGCTGAGGGATCTCTCCTAAGAAAAGGGTTTACTATGCCTAGTTTAGTTTTTAGTGATCTAAGTAAGATGGAAGTTGTAACGAAACCATACCTAGATTTAGCTAGTGGTAGTGATTATGACTATTTAATTAGATATACTTATGGAGATCCTGGCACAGCTGCCGAAGAACCAATGATGCTTAAAGCTTTTGTATTACATGGGTTAATTAAACATCTAAATACTCCTGAAGGACAAAGATTTTATAATATGAGACAAAGGTTTGAACATGGTGTAGCTAGTATTATTAGAGCTCTTTCTTTTGGTTTGATATCCGAACATATTGCTGACACAATGACATTTGCCTATAAACGTTGGGGGGCTGTAGAGATTTTTGAGGCATTACAAATTGCCAGATTTAAAAATATATTTGATGATCGGACCTTTAATGGTCTACAACAATTATTTGGTGTATCAAGGTTTGGAGCAGGTATAAGACAAGCAGGGGATACCCTACTCAAAGGTTAGTTGAAGATTAAGGCCCCTTTCCTACTTTACCAATTTTTCCCAGAGCCCACCTGTAAGCACCTGTAGCAGTAGTCTGACCAGCGCCAGAAGCTGCACCAACAGCTTGTCCCAACTGAGCAGGGGTTTGGGCGCCGATCAAGTTTTTAATGAAGTCAGGGATACCTGCTGAGGCTAATATTATTCCATAAGCTAGAATATAACGGATAAAGTTATTATCAAATCCAGCAAAAAGTGGTAGAGGTTGATCAAAAGATCCAAAAGCCCCTGAAAAAAGCCAGGGATCATTATAATCAAGTAAAGCTGCAACTAATACAAAAGCCCCAAAGACTGCTGGGAAGATTAAGACATTTCCCAAAAGACCTCTAATCCAGTTACCTAAATTACCACCTCTGCCTGGGACGGCAGAAAACATAATTAAAAAAGGAGCAAAAATAACGTTTAAGATAATCATTGTATAGGCAGTTATTAATCCTAAAAACAATTGAAAGAAAGCAGTGAGCATAGCTGATATCAAAA
Source organism: uncultured Gammaproteobacteria bacterium (assembly GCA_964523515.1). Lineage (GTDB taxonomy): Bacteria > Patescibacteriota > Microgenomatia > Daviesbacterales > UBA10151 > CAZFZP01. The sequence goes on along the minus strand of CAZFZP010000005.1, from coordinate 1,868 downwards.
ATATAGCAGCAAGAGGTGTGCCTAGTATGAAAGCTATTATATTACCCAAAATTGGTATATCTCCTAGTATAGGTACCACTTCTATAATAGGTTTAATTACAGAATTACCAATTGCATTAGCAGCTACAAATAAACCAGGATTAATTACAAACTTACTCATCAAATCTAAGATGTTTCTATTGTTAAGCACCTTCCCGACAATATCCTGAGCGTCATTTATAGTAAAAGGAGAAGTATGTAGTCCCATCATAATAACAATTCCAATAACTTGAGCAAGTATGAAGGCTAAATCTATGATTACTGAGACAATAAAATAAGAAAAGGTGATAACAACCAAAGCTATAATTATTCCCGGTAAGGCTTGTTGTAATCCTACTACTGTTTGTGGATTAATCCGACTTCGGAGCATAATCATAACTCCTGTAACTATTAGAACAATGGTTAAAAGTAAATAAGATATATTTCTTGAAAATTGCCATAATTTTTCAACTGGTCTAATTACTTCTGCCCCTGTTCCACCTACTTGGGCTAAAGCTGGAGTGATTAGTAAAAAAAGGTAGATAAGAACAAGAAAAAACGTCAAAAATAGTGTTAAAGGGAGCCGGGCAGACATAATCTAAGCTTAGACAATTAATTAAAGTTTTGCAAGTTCTATCAGCATCCAAGAATACCCGGTACACATAAAGATTTTGTATCAAATGAAGTCAAGTCTACTCCTGTAAAGTTAGAAATTAGTTGTAGTATTAACCAAGCAAGTGCCAAAAATAATATACCCAAAAGTCCCCAAGTTACAGTTTGAGTGGCAGATTGTAAAGATTTAGCATCTCCTCCGGAGGTTAGATATTTAATTCCCGCCCAAACCAATACTACAGTCAAAGCCACAAAAGCTAAAGGGACAGATAAACCTATTATTCTTGAAAATAGTTTTTCTATCTCATTTAATCCAGCAGGTAACATACTTTAACAGTAACATTTAAATTTGTTTAAGGTCAAATATTACCTAGGTAATGGAGGAGTTGGGTTAGTAGGTGAAGGTATAGTGAATGTTCCAAGTAAGTTTATTCCTACAAACTGTCCGGCTACAACTACTATAGCAAAAGCTACAGCCAAAATTGCCAGTCCTATTAATGCGTTAATAATTCTTTTTCTAGCTGCATCAATTTGGTCTTTGCCTCCACCAGAAAAGATCCATTCAATTGCTCCCCAGACTAACATGACTAAGACTCCGATTAAACCAATAATAAATGCCAGTCTGATAGCTGCATTTATAAAAGTTGAGAGATTATCATAACCCACACCTGGTGGAGCTATGGTGATTTGAGCAAAAGCAGAATTAGCTAAATATAGATATGCTATAGCAGGTGAGAGTTTAGCTAAGTGTTTCATGGCGTTAGTTAATAATAGTCATAGATAAAAACAGTTGTCAAGTAGTACTCGTACATGGCTATATTTGTGGTATAATTTTTACATATCCTATAAAAACATATGGTTGCTGATTTTAATCCAATTCAATTCTTAAATGTAAATGTATCTAAGCTTTCAGAAGCAGAAATTAAAGATTTAAGAAATCATCTAAGTAGTAAAATAGGAGAGTATATTTTATTAAAGTTATCTGATCATTTTACCCCAGAACAGCAAGCTAGATTAGCAGATATTACTACTCCAGAGCAGTTGCAAGAATTATTAAGTGTTATTCCACAGTGGAATGAGAAAGTTAATATAGAACTTATGAATTTTAAAACAGAGTATTTAATTAGTGAGATCAAATTTAAAAGTTATAGTATCTGAACTAATCATACTAGCTAACTTAGGGTTTAAATAAAGCTTCTTATTGTATTTTTAACAAACAATATACAAAAGAAGAATAT
>CAZFZP010000004.1:7014-29017 GCA_964523515.1 uncultured Gammaproteobacteria bacterium | reverse complement strand
TGAACCGGAAGAGGGTAAAACCAGGGTTAGATATAGGATTGACGGCATTCTACACGAAAAAATAATCCTGCCAAAAGGAGTGCATGATGCTTTAATATCCAGAGTCAAAATTTTATCAGTTTTAAAGATTGATGAAAGAAGGTTACCTCAAGACGGCAGGTTTACTTATAATTTTGGCGCTGAAGAAGTGGATCTGCGTGTTTCGACTGTTCCCACTATTTTTGGTGAAAAAGTAGTGATGAGGTTGTTACCCAAATCAACTACTGCCCCGACTCTTTTAGAACTGGGAGTGAGAGGTTCGTCATTAAAAGCTTTAGAAATTCAGATGCTTCGACCTCACGGTATAATTTTGGTCTGTGGCCCTACCGGTTCTGGAAAAACTACCACCCTTTATTCTATTTTAACTAAAGTTTCTACTACTAAAGTAAATGTGGTAACTGTGGAAGATCCTGTGGAGTATCAAATTTCCGGAGTAAACCAAATCCAAGTTAATCCTACTATTGGTTTAACCTTTGCTTCAGCCCTAAGGAGTTTTCTCAGGCAAGATCCTAATATTATTATGGTGGGTGAGATCCGTGATACCGAGACAGCAGAACTGGCCATCCAGGCTGCCCTAACAGGTCATCAGGTTTTTTCTACTGTCCATACTAATTCTGCCTCAGGTGCTCCTCCCCGGCTTTTAGATATGGGAGTGGAACCGTTTCTTTTGGCATCAGCTTTAAATGGGGTTTTGGGCCAGCGGGTGGTCCGCAAAATTTGCCCTAGTTGTAAAGTAGAGGTAGTTATTCCTCCGGAGGTGGCTCAAAGTTTTCAGACAGTTTTGGGTAATTTAATGCCTAAGGTGGTGAAAGCTTTTAAAGGTGCTGGTTGCGCCAAATGTGGGAATGTAGGTTATTTGGGCAGGATAGGAATTTTTGAGGTGCTGATTATTACAGAACAAATTGCCAAATTAATTTTGGAACACCGGCCATCACAGGAGATAGAAGCTGCTGGAGTTGCAAATGGCATGTTGACTATGAAACAAGATGGGTATCTTAAGGTGCTGGAAGGAATAACAACACTGGAAGAAGTGTTACGGGTAGCACAAGACTAAGTATGACTATACAACAACTACTAGAATTAACTATTCAAAGGGATGCATCAGATTTACACTTGTCAGTAGGATTCCCGCCTATGATCCGGGTGCATGGAGAGTTGTTTCCTGTTCCAGGTAGCCAAAATTTAGCTTCCTTAGAGATGGAAGGTTTACTAATTTCTTTGCTATCTGATGTCCAAAAAGAGCTTTTTAATAAAGATTTTGAATTAGATTTTTCTTTTGAATTTGAAGAAAAAAGCCGGTTTAGGGTTAACCTATACCGCCAAAAGGGTCAATTAGCAGCCTCTTTCCGGTTAATCCCGATTAAGATTAGGGAACTTACAGAATTGGGGTTACCACCTGTAATACAAAAATTAACAGATTTAAGGCAAGGTTTGATACTGATCACCGGTCCGACAGGACATGGCAAATCCACTGTTTTGGCTGCTTTTATAAATAAAATTAACCAGTCCAAGCCCGCCCATATTATTACTATTGAAGATCCCATTGAATATGTTTATCCTTCTGGTAAAGCTTTAATTTCCCAAAGGGAGATGCACAAAGATACTAAAACTTGGGGTAATGCTCTAAGGTCGGTTTTAAGAGAAGATCCGGATGTAGTTTTAGTCGGAGAAATGAGGGATTTAGAAACTATCTCTTCTGCTATGACTGTGTCAGAGACTGGGCATTTGGTTTTTGCCACGCTACATACTAATTCAGCTGCCCAATCAATTGACCGTATTATTGATGTTTTTCCGGAAAACCAACAACCTCAAATTAGATTACAACTGGCTGCTAGCTTAGAGGCAATCATTTCACTACGGCTTGTGCCAACTTTAAACCCTGGCCGGGTATTAGCAGCAGAGATTTTATTTGCCACTCCGGCTGTCAGAAATATTATCAGGGAGGGAAAAACCTATTTAATAGATAATCTAATCCAAACCTCAGCTGAATATGGGATGGCCACTCTTGAGAATTCTTTAGCCTCTTTGGTTCGGGCAGGCCAAATATCTGCAGATGTGGCTATGAGGTTTGCCATAAATCCGGAGTTTTTGAGTAAGTTACTTAGGTGATTTGAGATGATTTTTTTATACAAGTCTAAAACAATAAATAGTGAAGAAGTTACAGGTGAGATTGAATCTACAGATGTCCACACTGCTATTGCGACGCTACGGAAAAAAGGTTTAATCATCATCTCAGTTTCTCCCAAGGCAGCTTCCAGGATTGGTTTTTTGGATAAATTTTTAAATACAGTTACATTCACAGATATTGTGACTATGACCCGTCAGCTTGCCACGATGATCAGCGCCGGGTTGGTGTTATCTGAAGCCATTGATATTTTAGAGGAGCAACAAGACAATAAAAAATTAAAGGAAGTTTTAGGGGAAATATCCCATGACATTAAAGGCGGTTTGCAACTGGCTCAGGCTTTAGGTCGTCACCAGGATGTTTTTCCTCCCCTGTATGTTAATTTAGTGAGATCAGGAGAGATTTCTGGAAAATTAGATGAAGTGCTTTTGCAAATGGCAGATAGTTTGGAAAAAGAACGGGAATTTAAAGCTAGGGTTAAAGGGGCGCTGATTTATCCGGTGGTAGTAATTACCATGATGGTGGCAGTAATCATTATTATGATGGTCTTTGTTATTCCCAGGTTGACTTCCTTATATAAAGAATCAACCCTGGAATTACCTATGCCTACCAAAATTTTGATTGGTATCTCGGATCTGTTTGTAAACTTTTGGTGGGTAATGTTAGCTGCTTTTATAGGAATGTTTTTTGCCTTTAAGAGTTGGGTGAAAACTCCCCAAGGGGCTTATACTTTTGATAATTTGATACTTAAAATTCCTCTGGTCGGCCGGATAATTACTAATGTGGTCTTGACTAATTTTAGCCGCACCTTTGGCCTTTTGGTGGCAGCTGGGATACCGCTTCTTGAGGCAATTAATATAGTGGGAGATGTGACAGAAAGTACAGTTTTTAAAACTATTCTCAAAGAATCTTACAATGGTGTGTCCCGGGGACTGCCCTTTTCTGCCTTGTTAGTTTCTCCGGTATTTCCCAAAATTGTACCGCAAATGATTAGGGTGGGTGAAGAAACCGGTAAAGTAGACCAGATTTTTTTTAAATTAGCAGAGTATTTTGAATCAGAATCAGATCACTTAGTTAAAAATCTGACTGTCGCTGTAGAACCAATAGTATTGGTAGTATTAGGTGTGGGAGTGGCCTTTTTGGCCTTCTCAATTATCCTACCAATCTATAAGCTAACTACTGCTACTCTGTGAAAGTACTTGACTGCCAATATTAGAGTATGAATAAAATAGGATACATGAAAAAAGGTTTTGCCGTTTGGGAACTTTTAGTTGTAATCACTCTGGTTTCGGTTTTGACTTTAGGGGTGGTAATTATGATTAACCCTTGGGAAATTAGGCGTAAGGACCGGGATATTACCAGGCTACAGGATTTATCCAATTTAAGGCAGGCAATTGATGAGGCTGTCAAAGTTGCTTCTGCTTCTGCTTTATGCAATGGCAGTATCTCTTGCAGGGACTTAAGCACTACTGGCACTAAAGCTATAAATGGTACAGGTTGGGTTAAAGTGGATATAAGTGGTCAAGAGGATATTGTCTTATTGCCAGTAGATCCTGTAAATAGTACAGATTACCATTATACCTATTGTTCAAATGGGACAGATTGGGAAATAAATACTGTGCTGGAGTCTGACCAACAGATAAAACAGATGTCAAAGGATGGTGGTAATGAAGATAATAAATATGAAATTGGTTCATCCCTAGACTTGATATGTACACAATTCTAGGTTTTATTTTAGGTACTATTTTAGGTAGCTTTGCTAAAGCTACCGCAGACCGGAGTTTAGATGGTAAATCATTTTGGGGAAGGTCATTTTGTCCAAGTTGTAAGAGAAATTTAAGATGGTATGATCTTTTTCCAATCTTATCTTATTTAATTCTTCAAGCTAAATGCCGTTATTGTAGAAAAAAAATCAATATTGAATATTTTCTGATAGAAGTGATTTTAGGATTACTTATAGCTTATCTATTCCACCTTTCGGGTGGAATACAATCGTTACCTGACGGATTAGAACTGTTGTTCAAAACATATTTTATAACTGTGCTAGCTGTTCTATTTTTGACAGACATTAAAAAGATGTTAATTCCGGACAGGATTATTTTACCTAGTTTAATCATTTCCTTAATCTATCTGGCAATATTCCAACTTGTTTATAGTTTAGTGGTAGGTTTAGGGATTGTCAGCTTTTTTTTACTGCTCATAATTATCACCCGGGGTAAAGGAATGGGTGGAGGTGATGTTAAATTCGGAGCTTTTATAGGATTTGGCTTAGGCTTCCCGGATGGCATTTTAGCTATCATGTTGGCGTTTTTGACTGGCAGTTTATGGGCCTTGTATTTAATAATTTTGGGAAAAAAACATTTTGGGGAAAATATACCTTTTGGACCATTTCTGGTAATTGGTAGTTTGATAGCCCTGTTCTGGGGAAATTGGATTGTAGATTGGTATCTTAAACTAGGGTATTGACAAGAAATAATATTTGATCAAATAATAAAAGTAATGAAGAAATTACTGCCCACCTCTAAAGGTTTCACCCTGATTGAACTTTTGGTAGTTATTACTATCATCGGTATTTTAGCTGTAGCTGGCTTCACTGTTTTTACCGGTGTTACTACCCGGGGAAATGATGTCAGAAGGCAAGAAGATGTAAACAGTATTGCCAAGACTTTAGAGGTAAATAAGATTAATACTGGATATGAACCTTTGGCTGCTACTCAGTTTGCTGGTGGTAGTATTCCTACAGATCCAATTACTACAAGAGTGTATTGTATCTCTTATGCTATAGGTACAGCTTACACTGCAGCACCAGCTACCTTACCAACTGCTTGGACAGCAGGTACTTGCCCAACCAATAATGGTTTTTCAGGCACTGGAGCAACTAACTGGGCTCCTGTTACTTCTTCTACCCCCGTTACAACAACTACGGCTTGGAAGGTTTGTGCCACACTTCAAAATAACACGACAGTAATTTGTAAAAATAGCGCTCAATAAGCGAAGCTTTCAAGGTTTCCTTATAGTTGACTCTACCCTATCTGGTAATCCATAATAAATTTAATGCCCAAAAAAGGTTTCACTCTAATTGAACTTCTAGTGGTGATTACTTTGATCTCTATTTTGTCAGCTATTGGGGTAGTAAGTTATAGGAATTTAACCAGGGAAGGCCGGGACAGCAAAAGGCAAACAGACTTGAAAATACTGCAAAGCTCTTTGGAGCAGTACCGGGTTGACAATGATTATTATCCTGCCACTTTAGCTATGCAAACAGCCTTAGATAATGGAGAGGCTTTTACCAGTGAGGTTGGAGCCCGCGATGGCGCTACCGGGACAATGAAAACTTATTTAAACCAATTACCCAAAGAAACTATGACAACTTTTAAATATTGTTACCTGGCTGTGCCGGTAAATTGTGATAACAGTGTAGAAAATTTATGTACCAGTTATAATCTTTATGCCCGGTTAGACAATCCTGCTGCCGACTCCCCTAGTTATACTTGCGGTGGTGTGACTTATAATTTGCAGGTAACTTTGCCATGAATAAACATTCTACTTTTGGATATACTTTAGTTGAAATATTGGTAGTGATGACTGTGATGTCAATTATTGCGGTGATTGGTTTTACTAATTTAGGGAATCTTAAAAAAAACCAAGATCTGCAAAATAGTGTTGCTAATTTACAGAATTATTTCAGGATAGCGCAAATCAATGCCACCTCCGGAGTAAAGTGCAACGGTGAAGGTGGAGCCAGTTGGCAAATTACTTTTGAAAATAGCGATGCCCAAGACATTACCTTGAAGTGTCAAGCAGAAACACAGAATGACGCTAAAACTATACCCTTGGGAAACAGTGATGTAAAAATTCAACTGGTTGAAGGATCCAATTGTACACTTTTAACTTATCCTATTTCTGTATCATTTTCCTCAATTTATGGCAAGGTAGAATTTTTAGGGACTGATGCTTGCCTTTCTTCTACCAATAAATTAACTATTACCTTAGAAAATATCAGCCAGGATGTGGGCAATGAGGATCGTTTTAAGAAAATTATTATAGATAAAGGGGGTGCAATAGATGTGGAATAATATATGGAATGAAAAAGGCCAAACCCTTTTGGAGTTAATAGCTGTTTTGGCAGTGGGGATGATTGTGGTTGCTGCTTTAACATTTGCCACAATTGCCAGTTTGCGTAACGCCCGGTTTTCTCAAAATCAATCCCAAGCTACCAAATTGGCTCAAGAAGGAATTGAAAAAGTGAGGGCTTTGCGGGATAGAGATGGGGAAATGGTGACTACTATCACTTTGCCTAACTCTGATCCGGCCCGCACAATCAATAAATTTTCCGAACTTTGGTCAGTGTATTTGTCTAAAAATCATTGCAATACTCCGGATTTATCAGATGAGGATGCTTGTTTTTTTAGATTTGATAATTCAGGATTGTTTGGGCAAACAAGTCAAGGCAGTTATGAGCAAATTTTAGAAAATAACTTAGAGAGGCAAATTTTAATCAGTGATGATAGTTTAAACGATACGAAAGCAGGCCAGGAAAAAAAGGTTACTGTCATAGTCCGTTGGTCTGATTTTTCCGGATCACATAATTCCAGGTTGTCTACAATTTTAAGGAAACTTTAAAATGCGGAATGGTTATACTTTGACAGAAATATTAGTCGTAGTCGGGCTGATCGCTGTAGTGGGAACAATTTTAACCCAGATATTTTTCCAAACTTTAAAAGGTGGTAATCAAGCCAAAGTGCTGGCTGAAATTAAACAGAATGGTTTATCCATACTGGAGACAATGGATAAAAATATTAGAAATGCCGATGGAATTGTTTGCATTTCTGACTTGGGGGATGCATTAGTTATAAACAATCAAGGCGTTAATACCAGATACCGCTTTAATCCTCCCCGGCCGTCTGATAAACCAACCAGCAATGGGTTCATCTATCAAGATCAGGGAAATAACTGTGATCTGATTGTTCCATTAACAGAGCCGCCACTAAATGCTAAACTGCTCACCAATTTTGACGCCCAGGAAGGAATATCAGTCTTAAATGGCAAATTTTCCCTGGACATCAAGTATGGATTTAAAGATGTACTCACTATCAGTTTTGAAATAAGGCCTGGAGAAAAGGCAGTTTATAAGGCAATAGATCCAGTGCCATTTTCAACTACCATTCAATTGCGTTAAGAGTTATTATTAAATTATGGAACAAAAAGGACAAGTCATACTGGTTTTGCTTTTAGTCATGAGTGTAGGTTTGGCTATCGGGTTATCTATCATTCAAAGAAGTTTAACTGATATTTCTACTGCCAATAAGATAGAATTTTCCTCCCGGGCTTTTTCAGCTGCTGAGGCAGGGATTGAACGGGCTTTAAATGGGGATAGCGGAGGGGTAATTTTTGAGGAAAATAACTCCAGTGCCACTATTTTAAACAATAGTTCCCTACCCTTGCCCAAAAGCGCTCTGGAATATCCCCCGGTAGGCAAAGAAGAGATTGCCCATTTTTGGCTGGCAAACCCTAATGATTTAAACAAATATTATGATGCTGACCAACTGGAAATATATTGGGGTAGTTATCCCCGCAGCGAGGATGAGGTCAGTTTAGATAAACCTGCTATTGAATTGACATTAATATATGAAAGCAGTGGTGCTTATTTAAATAAAAAATATTTCATAGACCCTGTTTCAACTAGGAATAATGGTTTCTTGCAACCTTCTGATAGTTCATTCCAGACCGGATCCGGATGCTCAGGCTATTTAATTGCTACCTCTTTTGGAGAAAACAGAAATTTCTACTGCAAGGTTATTTTAAGAGGGCTGAAAACTTTAGGAAATAAATTAGTTTTGATAAGAACCAGATTAGTTTATACACCTGTATCCCAGCCTGTGGCAGTTATGCCTGTGGTAGTAGAACCTTGCAGCGCTGCCTGTTCACTTCCTCCTCAGGCCAAACTCATTACTTCTGTTGGCAGGGCAGGTGAAGTCCAGCGGACTGTCCAATTGTTTCAAGTAGAAAAGGTAGTGCCATTTTATTTTGACTATGCTGTTTTTGCTGCAGGAGAGATTAACAAATGAGTAAAATTTCAATTGGTTTAGATATTGGTTTTTCTTCGATTAAGGTAGTTGCCTTAGATTGTGACACTAAACCTGCTAAACTGATTTCTTTGGGAACTATTGCCACTCCCAGCCCGGGGTTGGTTTCTGATGCTGATGCAGAATTAGAAAAAGTAGCGCTAGCTTTAAAAAAACTTCTGGCAGCTGTTAAATTGGAACATGTTAAAGAGGCGGTAGTAGCATTACCCGAGTCTAAGGTTTTTACCAGAGTAATTGATGATCTGCCATATTTGACTGACTTTGAACTTCCCTCTGCCATCGCCTACGCCTCTGAAGAATTTATTCCCTTGCCAGCATCTGAAGTAGAACTGAACTGGCAAGTTTTATTCAGAGCCAATGAAAAAGAAAAAAATGTTAGGACAGTAGTGTTTGTTATCGCTGCTCCCAAAAATATAGTGAATAAATATGTCCGGGTGCTGGAGATGGCAGGTTTACATCCTAAGGCTTTGGAAACTGAGATTATTGCTGCCACCAGGTCTTTGGTGGGTAATAATCCATTTTCTCCCACTACTTTAATTATACAAATGGGAGCTACTACTACAGATTTGGCAGTAGTATCTAAAGGTTTAATTCTTCTGACACGGTCTGTTGCAACTGGAGGGTTGGCTTTAACCAGGGCGCTCGCCCGTTTTTTTAACTTTGAGATTGTTGCTGCGGAAGAATATAAAAAGGTATATGGTTTAACGCCTGACCAACTGGAAGGTAAGGTTTATGGGGTTTTGAAACCGGTGGTAGATATAATTTTAGGAGAAGTGAAAAGGATGGTCCAATCTTATGCAGAAAAACACCAGCAAAATCCTATCAAAAGAGTAGTTCTCTCAGGCGGTGGAGCTAAAATGCCTGGGTTGGTGATATATTTTGCCAATAATTTAGGTCTGGAAGTTCAAGAGGCTGATCCTTGGTATTTTGTAGCCAAAGATAAAAGTATAGCTTCTAAATTAGCATCTGAGGCTCCACTTTATTCAGTCAGCGTTGGACTGGCCTTAAGGGAGGATTAATATGGATGAAAAAATTAAAATAAATTTACTGCCTGCTAAATTTACTTTACTGCAAAAAGAACAAAAAAAGTTTTACCGGGTGCAATTTATCTCAATTAGCCTGATTTTAAGCCTAATCTTTTTTGCTTCTACTACTGTTGCGCTACGGGTTTTACAAAGCAAAAATATACAAAAAGCGCAAAGTTCCCTTGAGAGCATAGAGGATAAAGTAACAGTTTATAAATCAAAAGAGGCATCCCTTGTAGTTTTAAAAAGCCGTTTAGCTTCTATTGATCAGATAATCTCTACCCCATCAAAACAAAGGGAGATTTTTAATTTAATTGATAAAATAGTGCCTAAATCAGTGGTAATAAATTCGATGTCTGTAGATAGATCTGGTAATGTTTCTCTTTCAGCTACTGTTTTAAGTGGTAGTGCAATTCAGGAGATGTTGACCAATTTAGCTGCAAAAGACAAAAATGAAGGCCGGATAGCTCAAGTCTTACTTGAATCCTTATCCCGGGGCCGGGATGGATTATATATAATAGGACTGAAAATTATTGCAACATGAATATTGATTTTGTAAAAGCTTTTTATTTTAAATACCGGATTTTGATCTTCCCTACTTTAGTAGGGATATCCAGCCTGATCCTGATAGTTTTTATAATCTATCCCCAAATCTTAAAATTAATCAGCAATAACGAAGCTTTAAATGGGGTTTTAGCCAAGAATAAAAACCTGGAAGTTAAAGCTTCCCAACTGGAAAATATTAATGATGGGGAGTTAAATCAAAATCTAAATCTTTCTTTGGCAGCCCTGCCTATGGATAAAGATTTGGCAGGAGCTTTGGGTGAAGTACAATCATTGGTTAACCAATCAGGGTTTAATTTACTATCCCTGTCAGTTGGATCTGGTAATGACGTTGGTGAGTTCAATGGTTTCAATGTTAAGGCAGAGGTTGAAGGGTCTCAGGTTTTGTTGGCATCTTTACTTACTACCATAGAGTCTTCAGGTAGAATAATGAAGGTGAGCAGTGTGGAATTAAATAGATTAAGTATCAAAGAAAGTGTTAATGCTGTGGTGACAATTGAGGTGTTCTACTCCCCAATTCCAACCACCTTAGGTGCTATTGATAGCCCTTTGCCCAAAGTAGAAGATAAAGATAAAGAGGTTTTGGCTAATTTAGTAGCAGCCAGGGGTTTTTCTGGGGCTTTAGTGGTTACCTCAGGTGATTTGTCTGTGCCAGTTGGCAAATCTAACCCTTTTGAATGATAGTCATAAGCTGTTAGAATCACACATCACACCTTGGAGGTGATACAGGTAGACACCTTAGTATATAACTATTCTAGAATAAGATGTTTTATTTTATCTAACTCTCTTTGGTAGTTAACTTGATCTAAAGTAAACTGCTTATATTCTTTATATGATTTAAAATTAGTTAATACCAAATCTTTTGTAAGATATGGGGGTGAGTTTTCTTTAAAATAATCATAGTAGGAAGACCACTGGTAATTTTCCATATCTTTAGCATCCATTAAGTAGCTTGTAACTGGGTTTAAGTGAATATAGCGTGAAACATGGATCAACTGTTCATCAGACTCAATCCTCACCGCTTTAAAATTTTGCTGAAAAAGAGTCCCATTTCTATTAGTTTTAGTGTTGAAATATTTTGCATAGCTATTTTGGAAATTACTTATAAATTGTTTGATTCCATCTTCAGTTAGGCTTTTCAGTAGAAAATGGAAGTGATTAGGCATTAAACAAAAACATATTATTTCAACAACTTTTTCATGGGATTGAATTATTTCCTCGGATAATTTTCTTTTCTGATCATCTGTTAAACGATTATAGTAAGAGAATCTTAATGGTGGTTTATTATGCAAATAAAATTTGAAGACTTCAATCGCTCGTTCATAATCTCTTCTTGATAAAAATATGGGTAATTTACCAACACTACGGTTAAATACATGATAAATCTCATCTTTAACAATTAGAGTTTTACGGTACACATTCTATAATATGATTTTAATTGCAGGGTGTCAAGCTAAATCACCCTGGAGGTGTGATAAGTGTGATAAAGACTAGAGTAGATCTGGGCGGACTTGTCGAGTTTTTTCTAAGGCTTTTTCTTTTCTCCATTTAGCTATTTTTCCATGATTGCCTGTTTTTAAAACTTCAGGGACTTTTGCTCCTTCAAAATTATCTGGCCTAGTATATTGAGGATATTCAAGAAGGGTGTAGGATTTAGCGTTTAGGGTATAGTTAGAAAATGATTCCTCTTTTGTCGCTTCATCTTTTATAACTCCTGGAATAAGTCGGGTAACCGAATCTGCAATTATCATAGCCGGAATTTCTCCTCCGGTTAAAACATAATCACCGATTGAGATCTCCTCATCAACGTACTTTTCTATAAACCTTTGGTCTACCCCCTCATAATGCCCGCAGATAATAATCAAATGATCTAATTTAGAAAGTTTTTGGGCATTGGCTTGTTTATAAGGATTCCCACTAGCTGAAGTTAAAATAACTTTCTGTCTGATAGCTGACGACTGACGACTGACGACTGATATAATTGCTTTAGTGAGTATATCGGGTTTTAAAACCATTCCTACTCCCCCACCAAAAGGCCGGCCGTCTACCACTTGATGTACCCCTTCCCCAAAATCCCTTAAATTTATAAGTTCAAATGAAACTTTATTTTTTTGTTGGGCTCTTTTTAAGATACTGGTATTTAAAATTGTCTCAAAAACTTCTGGAAATAAAGTGATGATAGAAATTTTCATGTAGCTGGCTCAGCCAGAGTGAGGTTTATTCTAATGTTTTCAGCAATGGCTCTGACAGTTAAAATTTTTCTGATTGACCTAATAGTTTGGCCGCCTTTTCCAATAATTAAACCCATATCAGCGGAATCAACAGTCAGATTTAAATTAACATTGCCATCATCATTTTGCTCTTCAATCTTTACAGCCTCTGGTTTAGAAACTAAACTTGTAACAATATAATTAAGCAGGTCTTTCATCTTTTTTCTTACTTTCCTTTTCGTCATTGCGAGGAGCCTCTGGCTCCGTGGCAATCTCTGTTTCAACTGGTGTCTCTTCAACTGGAGCTTCCTCTGTTTGGTCTGATGACTGAGGGCTGACGACTGATGGCTCTTCTTTTCTCTCCTTCTTAGGTTTTCTCGGTGGCCTTTGGGGGGCTTTGCCAGTAATCCTTAAAAATCCATCAGATTTTTGAGCCCCTTGTTTTATCCAATGGTCAATCCTGTCCTGTTTTAATTTAATCTCTTTTGGTTTTGTTAAAGGGTTATAAGTTCCAACAAGTTCAATATATGCCCCATTCCTCTTATTCCGTTCGTCTACAACAACCACCCTATAAAATGGCCTCTTTTTTGCCCCTATTCTCATTAATCTAATTTTTAACATAGTTGATATTATATATGATTATCTGCTTCCTGCCTAGTGCTAGGATTAAGATAACTTTTCTAAAGCCTGAGTTGCTGCTATTTCTTCTGCCTCTTGTTTACTAAATCCCTCTCCTTTACCCATCTCTTTTCCATTGATAAATACCCCTATCACAAACTGTTTGGCATGGTCTGGTCCTCTAGTTTCTAAAATTTTATACTGGGGTGATTGTTTAGTTTTTTCTTGGGTAATCTCCTGCAAGTTAGATTTGGCATCTTTAGGAGGGCCCATTTGAAGCTCCTTTTGAAAATTAGGCAGCAGGGTTTCATCAATTAATTTTTTAGCTGCCTCAATCCCAGCATCCATAAAAACTGCCCCAATTAAAGCCTCATAGGTATTGGCCAAAAGCTGTATATTTTGCCTGCCCCCACCTTGTTCTTCACCCTTAGAAAGCTTTAACATTTCTCCCAAGCCTAAATTTTGGGCTGCTTCAGCCAGTGATTTAGTTTTGACTATATAAGACCGCAGATTTGTTAAATCCCCCTCGGCATCTTTTGGTCTTAACTTATATATATAGGAAGTAATAACGAAAGATAAAATTGAATCACCTAAAAACTCTAGTCTCTCATTAGACTCAAGACTTTCTTTAGTTTCATTTAAATAAGACCGGTGGGTAAAAGCCTGCTCTAGCAGTTTGGGGTTGTTAAATTTTATCCCTAAAGAATCAAAAGACATATCATTCCAGTAAATTATCTTCAATTAAGACTATTAAATCATCCATTTTTTGTAAATCTTCAGTCTCTTCCGGGTTAAAAACCACTCCAAATTTTTCTGATAAGTGATGGAGCAGGTCATTTAATTCCACTGGACCTAAACCTAAATCTTCTTGTAGGTTATTGCCTTTTTCGATATCTTCGGCTGCTAGACCTAAATAATCTGCCACTGCTTGTATAATTTGTTTATCCATAACTATGTTGTGGACAAGCTTTGCTTATCCATTTTGTCCTTCAATAATTTTGCCTAATACTCCATTTATGAAACTGGCTGAGGTATCCCCGCCATATCCCTTACCCAACTCTACCGCCTCATCTACTATCACTTTGTATGGCTCCTCTTTTACTATTATTAACTCAAAAACTGCTAAACGCAAGATACTTAAATCAATTCTATTTATCTGATTTAAAGGCCGCTCTGGTGCCGCATCTTTGATTAATTTATCGATAGTATTCACATTTTCAATAATCTGTTTAATTTGTAAGGGGATTTTTTTTTGGCCAAACTGAAAGGCAAATAAGCTTTGCATGAGTGAGATCCGCTTAAGGTGCCTTGGGTCAGATTTTTTTTTCATAGGAGCAGTCTATGCAGTGGTAATTTTAACCTTACCTGTAGGCAAGCTCTGCTTACCAGCCTTAGTGTCTTTTCCCTGGTAATACCCACACTCTTTGCAGACAATATGGGATAAAGTAGATTTGCCGCAATTTTTACATGAAATTAGCCCTACTTTTTTCAAGATAATTGCAGCGCGCCTTTTTCCCTTGCGGGCTTTACTGTGTCTTCTTTTTGGTTCTTGTGACATATTATTTTAATCCGGCATTACAACTTTCGCCAGATTTTGTAATTTTCTCTTAAGTTTTGGGTATTTGTCAAGTGATTGATTATCCTGTAATAAATTCTCCGCTGTATTTTTTACCTTTTCTATCAAAGACAAATCTGAAAAATCAGCGATTTTTAAATCAAACCTGCCGTGTTGTAAAGTTGAAAAAATAGTTCCACTGCCCCTAATTTTTAAATCCAGTTCAGCCAATTTTAAACCATCAAAGGTTCTTTCTAAGTGTTTTAACCTACTTTGTTCCTCTTTAGAACTATTTGAAGTAAAAAGTAAACAAAAAGATTGTTTTACTCCTCTGCCTATTCTGCCCCGTAACTGGTGAAGCTGGGCCAATCCAAACCTTTCTGCCCCTTCTACTACCATAATAGTGGCATTTGGAATATCCATTCCTACTTCTACAACTGAGGTAGAAATTAAGATATTTAATTTTCCGGCTTTAAATTCGTTGATAATTTGTGCCTTTTCTTTTGATTTTAACCTGCCGTGCAGCAACCCTAATTTAAGGTTAGGAAATATTTTCTGTAATTTTTCAAACTCGACTTTGGCTGCTTTTACATCTGCTAAAGTTTCTGACTGTTCTATTAAAGGAGTAATAATATAAACCTGGTCGCCCTCCCTAACTTTTTTGGAGATAAATTTGTAAGAATCTGCTCTTTTTATTTCCGGGACTATATATGTTTTAACTGGTAACCTTTCTTTGGGTAATTCATCAATAATTGATAAGTCTAAATCTCCATACAAAGTTAAGGCTACTGTCCGCGGGATAGGAGTGGCAGTCATAGTTAAAAAGTGTGGGCTTTGACTTTTTTGCCTTAAAGCAGTTCTTTGGTCTACTCCAAAACGGTGTTGTTCATCAATGATTACCAAACCTATATTTTGCGCCTGTAATTTATCTGAAAGTAAGGCATGGGTGCCAATAATAACATCACTTTCCTCCACCTTTTTTCTGCTGCCTGTATATATCCCAACCTTGATTGCAAATGGACTAAGTAGTTTGGATATAGTTTCAAAATGCTGCCAGGCTAAGATTTCAGTAGGAGCCATGAGGTATGTTTTAAAGCCATTTTGATAAGCTATATATATAGTAGCTGCAGCCACCACTGTTTTACCAGATCCTACCTCACCTTGCAACAGTCTGTTCATAGGAACACTTTTACTTAAATCTACAATAATTTCTTCCAGAACTTTTTCTTGAGCTAAAGTTAATTTGAAAGATAGGCTGTCTATAAAATTTTCCAGGCCTTTTTTATCAATTTTCCAGGGTTGTACTATTTTTTTTTGCTTCCAGCGTATTCTGGTTTGTTGGGTAGCCAGTTGGATTAAAAATAGCTCATCAAAAGACAATCTTTTCTTGGCTTTTTCTACTTCTTCATAGTCTGCAGGAAAATGAATTTTATCTAAAGCTTGATCTAGTGGCAACATATTTTCACGGATCTTTGCAGGCAAATAGTCTTCGATTTGGTTTTTAATTTGAGGTAGAAATTGGGCTATTTTTGTCCTTAGCCATTTGGAACTTAAATTAAAAGTCTCAGGATAAACAGGCACTAATCTGCCTGTGTGCAGGTTTTTGTGTTCCACATCCAATGTGGAACATTGTTCCCATTTAGGGGCCATGATACTTAATTTATTTTTGTACTTACTGATTTTGCCTGAGACCTGTAGCCTGTCCCCTACTGATATTTGTTTAGTTAGCCAGGATTGGTTAAACCAGGTAAGTTGAATTGGCCCACTGCTATCATTAAAAATAGCCTGGGTTAAAATCTTACCAAATCTGGTATAAATATTTTTTATAGACCAAATTTCCCCTTGCAGAGTGACCATCTCTCCAACTTGAGCTTCCAATACTGAAGTAGATTTAGAAAAATCATCATATCTGAAAGGAAAATGGTAAAGTAAATCTTCTACGCTCACCAGGTTCAACCTTTTGAGCCTGCTGGCTAAAGATGGCCCAATGCCAGCTAGATGAGACAAGGGTGTGGAGAGTTCCATAGCCTCCCGATTATACCTTAAAAGGCGGTAAATAAGGGAAAAAGAGAAAAGATTAAAATGGCTACTCCGGCAACCACAGATAAAATTATCCAGATTATCCGGTATTTTTTAGAAAAATCTTCCATTAATTGTATTTTAATCAAAACTTGACCTTTTGCCAAGTCCATGATATTATTATAGGGTATGAAAAAAGAATTAGACCACTGGTCTGATCAGGAATTAAGATTTATAGCGATACCAGAGGAAACTGCACAACAACCTACAAATATCCCATATGAAGGTCTGAAATTGCTTATAATTTCCCCCCGTTTTTGGGGGACTGCAATTGGAGCTGCCGGGTCTGCCTTACTTGCTAGTGAGCCAAATTATTTGACCAAAGTAGCTGTTGGCAGCATGATTGGTTATTTTCTGTTTAGAGACGCTTCCCGATTGGCTTTAGAAAGATTAGGCTTAAGGCCTCGAAGTTAATCTTTCAATCTCTTCTAAGGCAGATTTTCTTTTTGGATCTTCAAAATATACTCTAGCTGGTTCTAATTTTTGGATTAACCACTGTGCTACTGCCTTTTTTAAATCCTGAGGATGTAAATTTTTAGCAATATAATCCTTTTCTAATTCTTCATAAGATGTATAAGTTTTATCCCCGCCATGTTCCTCTTTTCTATTAACTATTAACGATGAACTATTAATCATTATTAAGTGTTTTACCCAGTCCAAAATTGGATTATATGCCACTTCCCCTTCCGGGCAATATGCATTATTAACCTTTCTTTCAATCTCTTCGGGTGTATCATGAATAAAAACAGCTGAGTCTGGATTGGATTTACTCATTTTTAAAGCTAGCTTGAGTGCTTCGTCATTTTCGCCTTGAGGATTAGGTTTTGAAAGTCCTTGTAACAGATGATGATGGATGGCCACTGGTTTTTTCTCTCCCAACTCCCCTGCTGCTTCTCTTGCTACTACATGGACATTTCTTTGGTCTAATCCCGCATGAGCAATAGTAACATCTAAAGCATAAATATCTGCAGATTGCATGGCCGGATAAATTAACATAGCAGCATCAGAAACCTCTGATTCTTTTCTACCCATTATTGTGGTGGACCTTAACATTCTGGCCACAGTTGTGGCTTTGGATACTTTTATCACAGAAGCCCAGTAGTCATTTCCTAATTTTTCATAAAGTTCCGATCCTAAGACAAATTCAATTTTATCTGGGTCTGCTCCTACACATAAAGCCGATGCCTTTAAACCTTCTTCAAAATATTCCCTGGCCATTTTTCTGGCAGTCTCTAAACTGCCGTCTAATTTTTTATTCAGCCAGGTATGCCAATCAGCCAAGAAAATAGTGGTTTTGACCCCGGCATCTTGGAGGTCTTTAATCTTTAACATACTTGACAGGCCTGTTCCTAAATGAACTTTTCCGGAGATTTCAAAGCCAATGTAATGTTTTAAAGGAGTATCAGATTCTATTAAAGCTTTTAGTTCTTCTCCGGTTAAAGTCTCTTCTAAATTCCTGGTAATTAATTTAAATTTATCATCAGTACTCATAGCCTGATTATACAATATGAGATACAATTAAACATATGTTTAAATTTAACTATTCTGAAAAAATAGGTCGGTTAAAAACTACTGTTTGGACTTCTTGGAGGCTTTTGGCTCTTCTTTGGTCAATAGATAAGTGGCTTTTGATAGCCAATGCCCTGGCAGCCACAGTGCCTGCCATCGCCCCTTTTGTGATTGCCTATGTTTTTAAATTATTAATCGATCAGATAGTGCTGATAGTAGCCGGGTCTCCACCAAATTTTCCTTACATAACTACTATATTTATAGGAGCTTTTATAGTCTATACAATCCAATCCTTAGCTTTTTCAGCCCAGGATTATTTGGGCAGGCTTTTGTATACCAAAGTTCCGGTTTCTTTATATCAGCTGGTTTTAGATAAAATCTCTAATTTGGATATTGCCTATTTTGAAGATAGTGAATTTAAAAATACTTTAGAAAAAGTCAGGGAT
Source organism: uncultured Gammaproteobacteria bacterium (assembly GCA_964523515.1). GTDB lineage: Bacteria > Patescibacteriota > Microgenomatia > Daviesbacterales > UBA10151 > CAZFZP01. The sequence goes on along the minus strand of CAZFZP010000004.1, from coordinate 10,761 downwards.
TCTTATACCTGGAAGCCGCTTAATATGATGGAATATCTTTTATATATTTTTCAAAGTTTGATCCAGGTGATTGTAGCTTTAGTCATTTTAACCAGGCTGGCCCCAATATTAATTTTGGTGGTTTTAGTAGTGGCTATTCCGGAACTGATCAGCCATTTGAAAGAATCAGGTTTGTCCTGGGGGATTTGGGATGCCCATTCCCCTCATAGAAAAAAGTTTTGGTATGTATCAAATCTGCTGCAGGAAAGAGACAGCGTCAAAGAAATGAAGATTTTTGCTCTGCCGGAATGGTTTTTAAGTGAATTAAAGCATTTGTATGAGGATTTTTATAATCAAAACAAAGCACTGGCTACTAAATATTTGTGGTTAAATGCGCTGTTTAATCTGTTATCCGGCCTCACATTTTTAGGAGTGCTGCTGTTTGTTATTTTGGAAGCTATAGCCAAAAGAATTACTGTTGGTGATATCAGTTATTACACTACCTCGATTACTAATTTTCAAAATGGTGTTGGTGGGCTATTTAGAAATATAGTCAGGCTTTTTAGTGAGAGTTTATATGTATCTTCGATCTTTGAGGTTTTAGACGCCGAACCCAAAATTAAACGTTCAGATAAACCAATTATTTTAGGTTTAAAGAAGACTCCATTAATTGAGTTTAAAAATGTCAGTTTTGCATATCCCGGAGCCAATGAGAATATCTTAAAAGATTTTAATTTAACTATTAACCCAGGTGAAAAAATTGCACTGGTTGGAGAAAATGGGGCTGGCAAGTCTACCATTATTAAACTTTTGGCCAGATTTTATGATGTGACAAAAGGAGAAATTTTAATAAATGGAATTAATATTAAGAATTTAGATTTAAATGAGTGGTACAAATCCTTGGGAGTACTTTTCCAGGAATTTATTAGATATGAATATCCGGTTAATAAAAATATTTACTTTGGTAAAGTTCACGAAAAAGAAAATTTACAAAAAATCATAGATGCAGCTATCTCTTCTGGAGCAGACCCGGTTATTAAGAAGCTAGAAAAGGGTTACGAGCAGATGCTGGGAAGAACCTTTGAAGGTGGGATAGAATTATCCGCCGGACAATGGCAGAAGATTGCTTTGGCTAGGGGATTTTTAAGGGATGCTCATATTTTAATTTTGGATGAGCCAACAGCGTCTATTGACGCTAAAGCTGAATCAGAAATATTCTCCCGGGTGGAAAAATTATCCAGAGAAAAAACTGTCATTATTATTTCTCACCGGTTTTCAACAGTCAGAAATGCAGATAAAATTTATGTCATAGATAATGGCAAAATTGTAGAATCTGGAACCCATGAAGTCTTAATGAAACAAAAAGGCCAATATTCTACCCTTTTTAATCTTCAGGCAAAAGGGTATAAATAGAATATATTATATTTATATGATTAAAAGATTACCATATCAAGAATTTATAAAAATTTATTCCAGGGTTCCCAGGCTTTGCACTGAAGTTTTAATAAAAACCTCCCAAGGAATACTTCTAACCAAAAGAGCAATTCCTCCAGCTAAAGGTTTTTGGCATCTGCCTGGGAAAACCATGCTAAAAGGATGTGATATTGAAGAAAATGTCAGGCAGGTAGCCCAAAATGAGTTAGGTGTTGATGTTAAAATAGTCAAATTTGTGAAAGTCATTGATTGGTTTGGCAGTAAAGATGCAACAGGTCAGTCAGTGTCCCTGGTTTATTTAGTTAAAATCAAAAATGGACAAAAAATTAAATTAAATAATGAAGCTTCAGAATTTGGTTTTTTTAAATCCCCTCCCCAAAAAACAATAAAAGAACATCAGGAATTATTTTTAATTCCCACTTGACGAGTGGGAGCTTCACTTAAGAAGATTGAGTTTTATCAGAGATCTTTGAACTTAAGACTCCACCGAAAATTGTTCCTATTAAAGCAATAACAAACTGAATTTGTTTATAACGGGTTAGATCAACTTGGGAGTTTCCCCCTAATAAACTTAAGGTAGTGCTATCTGCATAATAACTGGTTAGGGCTGATCCAAAAAATATCACTATAAAAGCTGAAAACAGTAAACTAATACTGACAAGCGGCATAGAATTAATTAAAAATAATCCAGTCCCGAGCATAACAGCTCCTACTATTAGTAAAGTTATAAAGTTATTTTCTCCCCAAATTTTTCTTTGGTTTTCTACATCCATATTTTTCTGTTGGTAGTTTTCTAGGTCTTGTTGATATTTCTTTTGTTGTTCCTGATACTCCGGAGAATTAAAATCTGTTGCAAGACTCGGTGACTTTGGATAATCATATCTTTTTGGAGCAGGATAAAATGCGGCTATTGCCAGTACAACTGTAAGAGTTAATAGAGTAATCATTACAAAGACATAACCTGTTTGTACAGCCTTCATTATTTTTATCTTAAATCTTTTTCTACAAAATGTCAAATTATCTCACTTTAGGAATTTATTGGTTGGCCAAGGTATAAAAATGACTGGAAAGCTTGCAGGTCAGATAAAGTGGCTGGGCGCCTAATTTCTTCATCAATTTCACTATGATCCCCTGTAAAAAAATTTAAATATGAATAAAGAGATGGATTATTATCTAAAGATAGAACATATATTGCTGTAACTCCGGAATCTTTTAGTACCGGGAAATTTACAGGTATATGAACTTGCAAGGTTGTAACTTCAGGATAATCCCTTCTTTCTGCTACAGTTTTTTCCCAGAACCAAAAACCAGTAGTTTTTTCTATAATCTCTGACCAACTTGCTCTTTTTGTGACAATAAGTCTAGCAGGATCTTTGTAATATGGATCATAAACTGGAAACTTAGGCCTTTCGATCCAATTTTTAACTGTTCTGAGTGAAATATCCAAAGGCACATAAGCTGTGTGATCAGATCCTACCACTACTTCTCTGGTCAGAGTTTCAATACAACCCTTAAGATCTGCAACTAATATATTACATGCTTGAGTCTCAAAAAATTCTAACATAGTAAAATTATACATAAAAAAACTCAAATAGTCAAACTATGGGGTTATTCTATATAGATAAAATTTGACTGTTTGGTTTTAGGCTGCTAACCTTATAGGCAATGTTTAGACGTTACCCTTTACTCCTTTTAGGTCTGGTAATTTTTATCTCTGCTGCCTTATATGCCCGGGTAAATTTTAGCAATTCTTTGAATATTCCTGTTTCAGCCGAAGATGTCCCTGAGATGGCAGATATTTTAAACCCTGATAATCAGGAAAAAAGGCTTTTGGCTGCCCGGAAATTAGTAGAAAGAGTAGATGTAGACAAGGCTTTAGAAATTTTGGAACATTCTACTCTTCCCCACACTGGTGAAGGGCATTTGGTAGTCCACCAAATTGGTTTTTTTGCTTACCAAAAATATGGCTTGGAGTCTATGTTAAAATGCAAAGATTATTTCTTATATGCCTGTTACCATGGGGCTATTATTGAGGCTGCCTCAGATGCCGGCTTTGAGCAAATCACCAAAATGACTGATAAATGCCAAGAGTCCCCTGTCAGGTATTTCCAATGTGTCCATGCTGCCGGCCATTCAATTTTGGCTATGTGGAATTATGACCTGTCAAAAGCCATGGAAACTTGTGATAATCTGTATGAAAAAGAAACAGATTTTCCAGAGGCTTTATCATCTTGTCACAACGGTGCCTTTATGGAAAACCTCTTTGGGGTACATGATTGGGGTACTGGTAAGCAGCCGGTTAGGGATTGGCTTTCAGATGATCCTTACTTCCCT
>CAZFZP010000004.1:6643-7004 GCA_964523515.1 uncultured Gammaproteobacteria bacterium | reverse complement strand
CAAAAAGGTTGTTGGTTAAACCAAGCTGCCCGGATTTACCAGATGAATGGAGGCAGCATAGAAAAAACATCTCAGACTTGCCAGGAAGTTGGCAATGACCAATATGAAGCCTGGTGTATGGATAATTTGGCCAGACAAATCCATCCTTTGACAAATGGTGATCCAGCTAAATCTTTTGAACTTTGTAAGCAAGCAGGAAATAAGTATTATGATAACTGTTTAGTGGTTAATGCCGGCTCATTTTACTCTGTCGGCGGCAGGGATCAGGCCATATTTATCTGCCGGAATGCCCCCCCGTATCTTAAGGAAGAATGTTACCAAAGAGTTGTTGGGCAAATCATTTCAGAGCCGATAGACAGAA
>CAZFZP010000004.1:1426-6633 GCA_964523515.1 uncultured Gammaproteobacteria bacterium | reverse complement strand
ATTTTGGTGTAAAAAAATTGAACAACCATTCCAAAACCAGTGTTTATATGCACCCTAAAGTTCAAAAGTTACTTTTATCTTTCTTTAATAAATATCAACTCCAGACTTTTACCAAGGGAGAAAAAATTTTCAAGCCAAACAGTAAACAGGTATTTTTTTTAACAAAAGGGGCAGTTAGGATGCTTAATGATAATCAGCTAATATTGAATATCTATAAACCTTATGCCTTATTTCCAATGTCCCCGGTACTGAATAATCAGACAGATAGGTACACTTATAATGCTTTAACAGAAGTGGAAGGGTATTTTGCCCCCAAAACTGATTTAAAAAAATTTTTAAATAATCATCCGGAAGTTATTTTGGATTTATTAAAGAGAATTTATCTGGGGTTGGAAGGTTTTTTTATGAGGATGGAGGCATTACTTTTGGGAGATGCATATTTAAGAGTTATCACCCATTTGATTATTTATACCAGAAGATTTGGTAAAAATACAGGAAGTAAGACTACCTTTGATTGGTCACTTACCCATGAACAGCTAGCTTCTCAAACCGGACTGGCCAGGGAATCGGTAACTAAAGAATTTAGAAAACTTCAGAAGAAACATTTAATCGGTTATTTTGGGAAAAAGCTATTTATTAATGATTTATTGAAGCTAGAAGAAGAGTATATTGCTTATAGTAAAAACTCATCCCTTGACAAGGATAAAAAATTGTGACCAAGATTACAATATACAAAGAAAATTGTAATAATGATTACACAAAAAGGAGTAATAAGTCTTATTTTGCCCTTACTTCTTCTGCTAATAGCAGCAGTTGGGGCTCTTGTTTATTTCGGAATTATCTCAAACCCTTTTAAAAACTTACCTTTCCTGTCATCAGGGCCAAAAGTTTCACTCAAAGAAGAATATCAAAACCCTTTTAATAAAGAAACACAATATGTTAATCCGTTTGAAGCTAGTAAAAATCCATTTAAGGTGGCTAAATAATGAGTATAATATTAAGTTCAATCGGATTATCGATTTTGGCTTTATTTTTAGGAATATTATTATTCTTTGTTACTGGTGCTGTATTTTCACAAGAAACTGGAACTGAGGCAAATACTGGAACTGCATTAAACTTGAGTTATCCAATTACAAATTTAGGTGGATGTGAAAATTTGGAATCTTGCACTAATTTTTGCGAAGATCCGGTTAATTATACCAATTGTGCTAACTTTGCCAGGGAGAATGGTTTTTACCAGGATGATGCAACAGCTTATGCTGATGATGAATTTTGGCAGGATACACAAGCAGAATTAGGCTGTAACAGCACAGACAGTTGTGTGGATTTTTGTTCACAGTCTGCTAATTTTGATGCTTGTGAGGCATATGCTAATAGGCATGAAATTCCCGGTGGTTATGTAGATGAACCAGACAGACCTGAATATTTAGAGGTGGCTCAGACAGTCTTAGGCTGTGATAGTGCTGATTCCTGCCGGTCTTTTTGTGATGCTCCTGCCAATGCCAGCTCCTGCAGTAATTTTGCTAACCAAGTGGGACTTTTGGGGGGTACTACACAAGAGGGTCCAGGTGGTTGTCAGACACCTGAAACCTGCAGTGCTTATTGTTCAGATCCCAACAATTTTAGCCAGTGTGCAAGTCCTGATCAAGGTGGGGATACCGACTTTGCCGGGCCTGGTGGCTGTAGTGATTCAGATTCCTGTCGGTTTTATTGTGAACAAAACCCTGATGATTGCCGGAGTTATGCGCCAGGTTCTAGCGGAGTTTATGTGCCGGTTGCTTGTCCGGATGGAGAATATCATGGTCCTGGTGGAGTTTGTACTGCCATAAGTGATACTGCTGTAGCTGCGGCGTGTGTTGGAGGAGACCAATATTGGGATGGCAACTCCTGTCAGCCTAATCCCCCGGTAGGTATTACAACCGAAGTTGCTAATGGTAATTTTGAAGAGAGGCCAGAGATGGGAAATTGTATTACACCTGGTGAATGTTATGATTTTTGTCAGGCTAATCCGGGAAATGAAGCTTGCGGCGGCGTAAATTCGGATTATCCAAGGCCGGTGGTAGGCGATGATTATACTCCTTATCTTTATTACACCCCTGGAACTGAAGTTACTCATGAACCAGTTGAATCAATGGGTGGATGCACTTCTCCTGCCGGCTGTTATGATTTCTGTAGCCAGAATCCAGGTAGTTGTGACGGGTTTAACGAAGATGCGCCCAGACCTCCTGAAATTTATATTCCTGACACTTATTACACTCCACCAGCAGACACAGTCTATGTAACTCCTCCGGTGACCAGCTTTTATACTACGCCGGTTTATTATACTCCTCCTCAAGGTTCAACCTATACTACTCCACAATATTACACACCAGGCATGTATTCCACACCATCTTACCAGACTCCTCCAACTGGTTCAAACTATACCACCCCAAATTATTACACTCCCTGGAATAATTACACAACACCAACAGGTGAATATCCAACTCCAACTTATGCCACACCTCAATATTACACTCCTCCAGGAGGCACAAATTATTCAACTCCCTACTACTATACTCCGCCTGCTTACATGACACCTTATTACTACACGCCTGGTCAAGGAGGAATAAATTCCAGTTACACTACCCCAACCTATGTCACTCCTCCTCCTTATTCAACACCTTACTATTACACTCCTTGGACTGGTGGAGGTTATACAACCCCTGTTTACTACACACCACCAACTTATGTAACCCCTTCTTATCCTACTCCTCCTGAAGGCAGTAATTACACCACTCCTTCTTATTACACACCACCTCCTCCTTATTCAACACCAAATTACTACACACCTGGCACCTATCCAACTCCACCTACTTACACATCGCCAACAGCTTACTTGACCCCATCATATCCTACCCCTCCGGCAGGAAGCACTTATACATCACCAAGCTATTATTCTCCTACTTCCTATTCAACTCCAAGCTATTACACCCCTCCTCCTTATTCAACACCTTACTATTACACACCTTACAGCACACCTTCTTATCCTACTCCTCCTGAAGGCAGTAATTACACCACTCCTTCTTATTACACACCTTACAGCACACCAAATTATGGGACACCTTCTTACTATTCACCTGCCTACTACACACCAGGTGGAACCTATACTTCACCTTATTACACTCCAGGTTCAGGCTATACCACACCAGATACAAATTACACGTCGCCAACTACCACATACTATAGCCCTTACGTAAGCCCTACTGGCTCTACTGGTTCCTATGTATACCCAACTCCAGGTTCAGGCTATACTTATCCTTCACCCGGTTATGCCTATCCAACACCAGGATCAGGTTATGCATATCCAAGTCCAGATACCCCTTATTCTTATCCCTCACCAAGTAGTGGTAGTTATCCTTATCCAACACCTGGTGGGGTCTATGGTTATCCAACACCTGGCTCAGGCTACAGCTATCCAACGCCCAGTACCTATTATTATCCAACGCCTGGAACAAGCAGTTATTATTACCCAACACCTTCTTATGGGACCCCTGGCAGTAGTTATTCATATCCTTCACCCGGTTATGCCTATCCAACTCCTTCTTATGGCACACCATCCTATCCAACACCTACCTATGGAACTCCCAGCTATGGGACACCATCTGAATCTTATCCAACTCCTTCTTATGGCACACCTAGTTATGGGACTCCGGAGTATCCTACCCCATCTTATGGAACTCCCAGCTATGGGACACCATCTGAATCTTATCCAACTCCAGTCCAGGGAGTATCAACCCAGAGGACTATCTTCCAACAAATTTGGGATTATTTAACAAACTAATCTATCCTGTATAATCAAGAAAATGATTAAGTTACTGCTAGTTTTCTGGGGGCTTTTACTATTGATTTTTCCAGTAAATATTTCTGCCCATTCTGCTACCCAAATTATTGAAATGACCACTGATGGTTTTAACCCGGACCCTGTCACTGTGGATGAAAATACGACTATTATTTTTTTGAATAAAGATGGCCAAGATAGATGGCCAGCCAGTAATGTTCATCCCACCCATGATATCTATCCGGAATTTGATCCCAAAAAGGCTATTGGGCCAGGACAGTCTTGGACATTTAAACCTAAAAATATTGGAACCTTTAAATACCATGATCATCTCTTGCCTCATAAAAGAGGGACAATAATAGTGGAGAGTGAACAGGGAGAGGAAAAAAATGAAATTGCATCTAAAAATATCATTGAAAAAATAAGAGATTCTGTCATTATCATTCTGGGCGAAGCGAAGAATCTAATTTTTAGATCGTTAAGTCTTATCTCCCGGGATAACAAGGTTGATGCTCAGAAAAATTGGGAAAATTTAAAACTTAAATACAAAGGTCAGGCAGGATCACAAGGTGATATCCATGACCAGGCCCACTTGGCAGGAAGCCTGCTGTATAAAGAAAAAGGTTTTGCTGGTTTGGGTTTTTGTAGCACAGATTTTGCTTTTGGCTGTTACCACGGCTTTTTAGATACTGCATTTGGGGATAATTTAGACCATCTACTTGATGCTCAAAGATCTTGTGCCAAATTAGGTCCGGGCATGACTGGTCCAGTAGCCAGCTGCATTCATGGTATTGGGCATGGTGTAGCCAGCTTTTATTCAACACAGGATTTAGAGCAAGCTTTAAGCATCTGTCGGAAACTTCCGGCTGGGCAAGAATATTGTTTTGATGGTGTCTTTATGGAATTTGTCCGCAGCGCCCCGGATTCTTTTTTCAAAGCAGATGATCCATATTACCCTTGTAATACCTTGGAAAAAAAATTCGGCTATGCCTATTCACTGGCCTGTGGCAGAAACCAACCTTCTCTTTTAATGGGTAGGTTTAAAATGGGCTTTGATATAGTTTTAGGGATTTGCCTAAAATCTAACTCTGATCCCTTTAAAAATGCTTGTTTTGATTCCTTGGGGTTCTCTCTTGCTTCCTCGGGAGATGTAAATCAAATTATCTTGGGTTGTCAAAAAATAGGTGAAACTGAGTTTATAGCTAAATGTATTAAAGCTGCGGCTGGAGAGTTAGTCTTTCAGGAAGTGCCTGGTTGGGGGGAGAAATCAAAAGCAGTCTGCGCTGGCTTACAAGCGGGTGAAAAAGATTGTTTAGAACATGTCAACAGGTTAATCAAAGAATACAATAAAAAAGACCTAGATGCTTTTATCAGAGATGAGTTAAAAAGG
>CAZFZP010000004.1:0-1416 GCA_964523515.1 uncultured Gammaproteobacteria bacterium | reverse complement strand
AGAGTGGTGGTAGGGATGGATGTTATAAGCAAGCTGCCCAAGTTTTGTATGACCAGTTTGGGCTCGCTCAGACACTTTCTCTTTTAAAATCCAATGAGGGGTACCAGGAAGTTTATGCCAGATGCCATGAAGTAACTCATTATTTATCCAGGTTTGAGTACCAAAAGCAAAAAAGTATCTCTAAAGTCTATGCTCAGTGTGACTCTACCTGTCATGGCGGTTGTTATCATGGGACTTTGGAGGCCTATTTAAAAGAAAACCAAAAAGTAGATTTTGCCAAAATTTGTGGCCAGAAACAAGATTACCAAAAACCAATAGAGTTTAATGAGTGTATGCATGGTTTAGGCCATGCTGCCATGTTTGTAACAGAGATGGAGTTAAAAGAGTCTTTGGCTCTTTGTGATTCTATAAAAGATCAAGATCCCAAAGAGAGATGTTATTCTGGGGTCTTTATGGAGAATTCCTCCTCCTCTACCTCTTTTGACCATCAAAGTAGTTATGTAAAAGCAGATGACCCATTTTATCCCTGTAATATTTTAGAGGAAAAATATTTACCTCTTTGTTGGCAATATCAAAGCTCACATTTCTCTTTGTTGACTGAACAGGATTGGGTTAAAGTGGCAAACCTTTGTTTACAGATTCCTAACCAGTACCAGGAGCTTTGTTTTAAAACTATTGGTACTAACCAGGTAGGTTTTACCCAGGATTTATCTGAAATGAAAACAGATTGTGGTTTGATGCCCACAGCTAATTTTAAGAATATTTGTGTAGGAGGAGTGGTGTCATCCTTGTCTTATAGATTTGTAGAAGATTCCCAAAAGATGATAGATTTTTGTTCCATGGTGGACCCAGATAATAAAGAAACCTGCTATAAACAAATGGGTACTGGGTTTTTGGATTGGAGCACAGATAAGAATTTAGCTAAAGATAACTGCCAAAAAATCCCGGATAAGCAAGGTTTAAACTGGTGTATGAGTGTTATTTAGTGTCCACCTAATTCACGATATGCGAACCTATTTTAGCACAATATCCCCGGCTGAACTGCAAATCTACAGAAATTTGGCTATTTGAATCTATATTTTTATCAGATAGCCATATCCATAGGAATATACATTGTTGGTAAATTGAGGCTAAAAATGTTGTGGAGTCCAGGGACTAGTGAACTATGTTAGAACCTATTATAAAGAAAGTCCAGAGTATTTTCAAAATTTCATGTAATTGTATTACACCCCCCACAATTAAAAAGAAAAAGTTGTTATAATTGGATCAAGTATGAATAGATATAGTTTTTATACAGTTTTTCGTCTTGATTTTAATACTAAATTACTCTACACAATTTACCCAACCTCTATTAATGGACTTTACTACGCAGCTGGCACACCCATAACACCCGGTCTTTCTTTTGGTGGTTTGAAT
>CAZFZP010000003.1:33193-45313 GCA_964523515.1 uncultured Gammaproteobacteria bacterium | reverse complement strand
CACCAAAGTCGTAGACAGCGATATGTCCTTCTTTCTTTTTATCCAACCCATAGGCCAAAGAGGAAGCAGTTGGTTCGTTGATAATTCTTTTAACTTCCAAGTCGGCGATTTTCCCGGCATCTTTAGTGGCTTGTCTTTGACTATCATCAAAGTAAGCTGGTACAGTAATTACAGCATCTGTCACTTTCTCACCTAAATAGGATTCGGCATCAACTTTGATTTTTCCTAAAATTTGTGCAGAAATTTCCTGTGGAGTGTATTCATGACCATCAACCTCCACTACAGCCATGCCATTTTTACCACTTTTTATCTCATAAGGAAGCCATTCTTTATCCCGTTTAACTTCCGGATCAGCAAACTTTCTGCCCATCAGTCTTTTAACAGAAAAGATTGTTTCTTTGGGATTAACAATTGCTTGCCTTTTGGCAACTCTTCCGACAATGTTTTTAACAGGATTAGCAACAGAGGGAATGGTATTTTCCCCTTCAGCGCTATGAATAACTTTGGGTTTTCCACCCTCCATTACAGCCACAGCTGAATTTGTTGTTCCTAAATCAATTCCTACTATCTTTGCCATATTAATTTGTACTCCTTCCAACCACCACTAGGGCTGGTCTTAGAACTTTTCCATTTAGATTATACCCTTTTCTGACAACTTTTAAAATCATATTATTTTCTCCATCTTGCGTATCAACTGCCTCATGAAGGGCCGGATCAAATACTCCATCTGCCGGTATTTCATCCAACCCTTCAGACTGCAAAACACTTTTAAATTCTTTTACAGACAGTTCCACACCTTTAAACCAACCAGATTGCTTTTCTTGATCAGATGTTCCAGCTAATGCTTGTTCCAAATGATCACCCACTGGTAAAAATCTCTTAACTAATTCTGATCCCATAAAACTAGTCAGCTCTGATCTTCCATCAGATACTCTTTTCTCTAGATTATGATAATCTGCCACAGCCCTTTTTAGTTGATTTTCCAGATCTAAAATTCTCTGTTCTAAGGCACTTTTAACTTGTAACTTTTCACTTTTAATTTTATTCATACCCTTCCTGCTTCCATAATCATATCTCTAACATATTTCACATAAGGCAAAACCAAAGAAAAGTTCATCCTGGCAGGCCCAACCACTCCTAATACTCCCCCTTGTTCAGGGGCAAATTCATATCTGGTGAAAACAAACCCGGTAGGAGAGGAATGTTCATAACCTAGATCTTCTCCAAATAAAATATGAATCGGGTCTGTACCTTGGGCTTTACCGATAATCTGTTGCATAGTAGGATATTCATCAAACAAAGAGAGTAAAAATTTGGTCACATCAATATCATAGAATTCCGGCCAATCTAAGATATAGGAGGCTCCTGCCCAATAAATCTGCCCATCTGCATCAGTTACCAACCCTAACATGCCGCATTTTTGGGACAAGGCCTTAACTGCCTCTTTTAGTAATCTTTCATGTTTAAAACGCTGTTGCCAGAGAGCCTCTTTAATAGAAACCTCAGCAGTAATAGGCAGTTGTTTTTCTTTCATTAATTCTTGAATATAAAGTCTCATCCCCAAGGAAGTCGGGGTCCGGCCTGCTGAGGTATGTGGTTGCCGCAGATAACCTAACTCAGTTAACTTAACCATTTCAATCCGGATAGTAGCAGGGGAAACACCCAGATCATATTTTCTTTCAATAACCTCTGAACCTATTGGCTCCGCAGATTCAATATATTCTTCAATAATTGCCTTCAACAAGGCTCTCTGTCTGTCAGTCAAATCTATCATTCTGGCAGAATAATACAACGAGTGCTAATCCTTGTCAAGCCCCATAAGATGAACTAAAATAAATGCTTATGGTGCAAAAACTTAAACATTATTTTGGTGAGGCTTTTCCAGCTTTCAGGTACCGTAACTACCGGATCTATTTTGCTGCCCAAATTATTGCTTTAACCGGTACCTGGATGCAGACAGTTGCCCAAGGATATTTAGTTTACCAACTCACTCATAGCGCTTTTTTAGTCGGGGTAGTGGCTGCTTTGGGTAATTTACCCACCACTTTTTTTGCTTTAATTGGCGGGACGCTTGTTGACCGTTTCCCCCGCCGTAACCTGCTGCGGATTACCCAGGCTTGCCAATTTGTGCTAGCTTCCAGTTTAGGTATTTTAATTATTACAGACCATATTACACTTCCTATTTTAGCTGCTGGAGCATTCCTGATGGGCATGGTAAATGCCATAGATCAGCCAGCCAGGCTTTCTAATGTGGCCTTTTTAGTGCATAAAGAGCATATCCATGCAGCCCAAGCTATGAATATGGCTACTTTTAACTCAGCCAGGATTATCGGTCCGGCCATAGCTGGATGGTTAATCTATGCTTTTGGTATTGGCTGGGCTTTTTTCATTAATGGATTATCTTTTATTGCTCCTTTTATCGCTTACAATTTTATTGATTTTGGCGCTCATATCCCTAAACCCCATCAGGGAACTTGGCATGCCATTAAAGAGGGTTTATCCTATGCTGCTAACCATAAATTAATTAGAACTTTACTTTTGTATATGGTAATTATCTCTATTTTTGGTTGGGCTTATACCACCATGTTGCCAGTGATTGCAGATAGAATTTTTCATAAAGATGCTCAAGGTTTGGGCATGTTGTTTGCAGCAGCAGGCGGAGGATCAGTACTAGGGGCACTTGTGGCCTCTGCTTATACTAATAAATTTAACCCCTCTAAAACCATGCTTTTAGGAGGCATTACCTTTGCTATCAGCTTATTTATTTTTTCAACAACCTCCAATTTTACTATTGCTTTAATCGCTCTTTTCTTTAGTGGTTTTGGGATGATTACTCAAAATTCCACTATTCAAGCTTCTATTCAAAAAAGTGCTGATGACCATGTCAGAGGCAGGATTGCTTCTTTGCAAACCTTGGCCTTTGTGGGAATGACCCCAATTGGAGCTTTACAAATAGGTTTTGTATCTGAACATTTTGGACCTCAGATAGCAGTGATGGTTGGGGCAATAGTAATATTTTTTGCAGCTATTTTTCTTTATTTTAAAAGCCCTTTAAGAAGTTAGGATAATTTTACCTACTTACAGTATTTCTTAGCTTTTCAAGCTCGTAAGCAGTTTTAAATACCCCATAAATATCCCACATTCCATGTAAGATATCGTTTGTTGCTTGTTCTACAGTTAAGCTAGGAAAGGCTATCTTTAGCCCTTCAGGATTAACTATAAAATCGCGAACTCTTTTTACTAAATGCATTAATTCTGGTTCACCATCTCTGAAATCATCAATTTTTTCATTTAACCGTTTTGTTAATGCGGCTATAGTTTCCCCAGATGGACCCAATCCCGCTCCAACCTCAACCTGGTTACGTTCAATATCAGCAGAATCGTATAAGTAAGTATTCATTACCTCAATTGGTATTCTTCTAAATCTCAGTCCTCGAAGCGACGCTTCTGCATTTAAAGCAGTGAACATCATTACTCCTCCTGTAGTATAGAATTGAGATGCTATCGGACGCATTGCCTTTCCTAGTGTCACCATAAAATCAAATAGCTCCCTCTGGGTGGAACGAAAATTTGACCTGGTCTGATCATAACTCCTGATATTATTAGTCGCCAGTTGAAGAAAGTCTGAATATTCATCAAATACAACCTCGGCTTTAGCGACAGCCTCTTCACTTACAGGAAAAACATTATACGAAGGAATTTCTCTTGGCATTTGGGACGGATTATAGCAAAGAATAATTCTAGGCGCAAATCAACTCTTTAGAATACTTAGAAAGGCTTCTTGGGGGATTTCTACTCTACCAACCATTTTCATTTTCTTTTTACCTTTTTTTTGTTTATCAAGCAGCTTATTTTTCCTTGTCACATCCCCTCCATAAAGTTTTGCAGTTACATCTTTTCTAAAAGCTGAAACTGTTTCTCTGGCAATAATAGTCCCACCTATAGCTGCCTGGATCGCTATGGCAAAATTTTGCCGAGGTAACACATCTTTTAATTTTTCCGCTAACCTTCGCCCATAATTTGCAGCTTTACTTCTAACAATAATGTTTGACAGCGCATCCACCTTTTCTCCTCCTACTAAAATATCTACTCTAACTGCATCCACTTCTCTAAAATCTATAAACTCCCAATCCAGTGAAGCAAATCCAGATGAAATTGATTTTAACCGATCATAAAAATCAGTCACCATCTCAGCTAGTGGCATTTCATACTTAAGCTCTACCTGAGTCCCAAAATGCTCCATTGTGACAAATTTTCCCCGTTTATTAGTCACCAAATCCATTACCGGTCCAATGTATCCTTGCGGCACAAAGATCTCCAATTTCACCCAAGGCTCTTTAATAGAGTGAAAAGTGCTAAGTGCTGAAGGGGAAGTTAGTGGTTTGTCATCAACTAAGTATTCCACAGACGGGGCAGTAGCTAATAAATCTACATTAAATTCTCTATATAATCTTTCCTGGACTACTTCGGCATGAAGTAACCCTAAAAACCCACATCTAAATCCTAAACCTAAAGCCTCCGAATGTTCAGGAAGATAGGAAAAAGCCGGATCAGTTAATTTAAACTTTCCCAAAGCTTCTTTCAACTCAAAATAATCATCATTATCTATTGGATAAAGACCTACATACACCATTGGTTTAACTTCTTTATATCCTGGCAGGGGTTCTGGTTTTACACCTCGGAGGTGTATTTGTGATTCCATCTCCGAGGTGGACATAATAGTGTCACCCACTCTGACTAAATCCGGGGTTTTAATTCCAGTGGCAATGTATCCTATTTCCCCAGCTTTTAAACCTTTATTGATAGTTAATTGAGGAGCAAAAAAACCAGTTTCTACAATATGTCCAGCAGCTTTTGTCCCCAAGAAAACTATCTGGGATTGATTTGGTGGAGTTTGACCTTCTACAATTCTGACTTGAGCCATTACTCCTTTAAAAGAATCAAAAAAAGAATCAAAAATTAAAGCCTTTAAAAGTTTATCTATTTCCTGCTTTGGAGCTGGAATTTTTTCAATCACTTCTTTTAATAACTCTTCTACCCCTTCCCCTGTTTTTCCAGATACCAGCAAGATTTCTTCTTCAGAAAAACCAAAAGTATCTATAAGCTGTTTTCTAACTCCCCCCACATCAGCTTGAGGTAAATCTATTTTGTTTAAAACCGGGATTAAGGTTAAATTCTGTTCAAGCGCAGAGAGTCCATGAGCCAAAGTTTGAGCCTGAATTCCTTGAGAAGCATCGACCAAAAGAATTGCTCCTTCAACTGCATTCAGCGCTCTAGATACTTCATAAGAAAAATCAACATGTCCAGGAGTATCAATAAGATTTAGCGTATAGGGGATAGCGTTTTGGCCCGAAGGGCCGGTGTGTTGGGTATAGTTGAGACGAACAGGAGCAAGTTTTATAGTAATACCACGTTCCCGCTCCAAGGCCAAGGAGTCAAGTAGCTGTGGCTGCATCTTATCTTTTGCCACAGTCCCTGTTATCTCAAGTAATCTATCTGCCAAAGTCGACTTCCCATGATCAACATGGGCAATAATTGAAAAATTTCTAATATTCATGAGGGTAATTATACCCTAAACAGTTTCCGGCTCGTGGACGATTTCTTCTGATTTAATTTTAGACTGCAGTTTAGTTATTTTTCTAATTAATTCCCCATAAGTTTGCAGTTCTTTAACTTTCATAAACCAGACTAAAAATATGTAAACTCCTAAAGCAAAGACAGCAGCAATCCCGGTGAGAAATATAAGATTTATAGTCTTGGTAGTATCAAAAATGACCTGATCCAAAAGTTTAATTGGCACATACAAAGCTACTCCCATAATAATAGTGGCCATGAACATTTTTAAAAAAGGCCCTAATACCTCTGCTGTACCAAATCCACCAATTTTAATATGTAGCGTTGAAAAAAGCAGCAGCGCAGATAGAATATTGGCAATTGCAGAAGCCAACCCCAAACTCCAAACATCTAATTTCAGAATATTTACAAAATAAAGACTCAATATAATATTTACCGCCACAACTATAAAAGAAACTATAACCGGAGTTTTGGTATCTTTTAAGGCATAAAAACCCCGCACAAATAATAATGAGATAGCCTGTGCTGTCAGTCCTACCGAGAGATAAGCTAAAGTTTGGCCGGTTAAAACAGTGGCTTCCCAATCAAATTGGGAGGCACCAAAGACTAATCTAACTGCCGGAATCCGGAGTACTATTAATATGGCAGCTGCGGGTAAGGCCAAAAATAAAATTTGATGCAGAGTAGTAAGCAAGGTAGTCTTAAATTCTTCTATTCTACCTCTGGCCCGCTCAGATGATAAAACCGGCAGCGCAGCCTGGGCAATAGTTGCCCCAAAAAGGCTAATTGGCACCAGTTGTAAATGCGAAGATAAGGTAAGATATGTCACTGATTGGATAGAAATTAAAGAAGCTAGCGCAATCGCCACCCTTTCATTTATAAGCTCTGCTGCCAAACCAAAACTTCTAATACTCATCAGTCCGGCAATTTCCTTGACTCCAGGATGAAAAATCCTTAGCAAAACTTTAGGTTTAAAACCCATGGCATAAACTGCCGGCAGCTGAATCATAAAATGTAAAACTGCTCCAATCACTACTCCCACTGCTGCACCCAGAATTCCTAAAGAACTATGGAATAAAACTATTCCCAAAATAATTCCCAAATTATAAAAAACTCCTGCTAAGGCCGGGATAATAAATCTTTGAAAAGATTGCAGTACACCACTAAATAATGACCCAATTACCAAGAAAAATTGTCCAATCAAAATGACC
Source organism: uncultured Gammaproteobacteria bacterium (assembly GCA_964523515.1). Taxonomy (GTDB): domain Bacteria; phylum Patescibacteriota; class Microgenomatia; order Daviesbacterales; family UBA10151; genus CAZFZP01. The sequence goes on along the minus strand of CAZFZP010000003.1, from coordinate 38,528 downwards.
CTGGTTAAAGCCACTGTTTGTAATTTCTGTTCAGTAGAAAATCCAGGGGCTATTAAACCGGTTAATGGTTCTATAAACAGAAAAACTACTACAATAGAAAAACCTAAAATAAGTAGTGCTAAATTTAAAATTGAGCCGGCTAATTTAAATGCTTCACCAGAGCCTTTTTCCTCAAGATACTCAGTAAAAACTGGAATAAAAGCCACTGACAAAGCCCCAAAGATTAACAATTGAAAAATTATGTCTGGAATACCAAAAGCTGCAAAAAAGATCGAGATATTATCCGGAGGAAATATGTGGGTTAATAACCTATCTCTAACTAACCCCAGTATTTTGGATAAAATAACAGTGGCCATAATAATAGTAGCTCCTGATAATATTGAAGTTTGTCTGGTAGAAAGAAGTGAGAGTAAAGATTGGACCATCTTAAAAATAATACCACCCCTGATTGCGTAAAGGAAGCAAGTTGTGTTAATATATCAGGCATGCCGATAATACGTTCAGCAATAAAAAAGGTCAGAAAAGACAAAACACGCACCAAAAGAAATAAAGAAAGAGGCGCGGTTTTAAAAGCCTTAATTAAAAAAGCCCGAATTCAAAAAACTGCTGCAACACTCAAAGCTGTATTTTCTGCTTTAGACAAAGCTGCCAAAGTTAAACTTATCCACCCAAATAAGTCTGCCAGATTAAAATCCAGACTATCTAGATTGCTTCCTCAAACCAAAACAGTTACTAAATCTCCAAAGAAATAACTAACCCCTATCCCCTAATCCCTAAACCCTGTTAAAATATATTCATGCCCAAAACCAAAGATCAGTTATCAATTAATATCGACCTACTCAAACCTCAAGATAATCAAGAAAGACTTTTAGTTAAAATAACCCACTGGCTACTTTCTACGGGTAGATATATTATTATCGCTGTCGAATTTATAGTATTGGCAGCGTTTATTAGCCGTTTTAAACTAGACGCAGATCTGTCAACAAATAAAGAAGCCATTGAGGAACAAATCCCTTTTATCAAAAGCCAAAAATCAGATGAATTATTAATTAGACAAACGCAACTCCAACTGGCTACCATCCGCAATATCCGCCAAAGCTCTCCTGATTTTACTTTAGTACTCCAAAAAATTGCCGCCCAAACTCCCCAAAATGTCACCATTACTACTATAAACTTGGAGGCTGCAACTGGTAATTTCAACCTCAAAATTACCGGGCAATCTCTAAGTAATAACGGACTGTCAGTCTTTGTCTCCAGCCTAAAAAAAGAAAAAGCCTTTTCAGATATAAATTTAGCTAATGTTGGACTTGATCAGGAAATTGTTAATTTCAGTATTACTGGATTTGTTAACCAACAAAAGCTCGGAGAATTATGAACAGACGTTTTAGATACTATACATATATCCAACCAATCTTAAGATCTCCCATAATTAAAAGCTACGGTTTGCATATCCTGACTATTTTTACCATGATAATATTTATAATTTTTGCCATTAAACCAACTGCAGAAACTATTTTAGTATTACAGAAAAAAATAGAGAATTCCCAAACGGTTTTACAAAACATCAACCAAAAATCAGAGAATTTAACTTTAGCTAAAAATAATTACCAAAGTTTGGATTCACAAACACGGAGCAAAATTCAATCCTTAGTCCCTTCACAGTTTGATTTAAAAAATTTAATTCAAACTTTAGAAGAAACAGCTACCGCCAACCAGGCCACTATGTCAGCCTTACAAATACAACCATTTATCATTGAGGGAACACTAGATTCTTTGCAAAAAAAGACTTTAGCTGAAATAGAATTTACTTATAATATTGAAGGCACATACCCAAATTTGTTAAAACTATTAAAACAATTGCAGATGAGCCCCAGATTAATTTCTTTAAAGAACTTAATCATTAATAAATCATCAGGGGGAAATAATTTAATTATGTCTATTTCCGGAAAGGCATATTACCTAAAATGAATAAAAAACAAGGACTGATTATAGCAATAGCCACGTTTATTACTGTAATAGCTTGGGTGGTTTTTGATATATTACATACCAGAACGCAAACGGAAATCTCACCGGAGTTGACTGAGGTAATTGAACCATTAGATCCTAACTTTGATCTATCAGCCTTAGACAACTTACCATGATAAATCTCCTGATAAAATTTACATCAATTCACAAATTTAGAATCCCCACTTTACTTGGTTTAGGTATTATTTTGTTAGGTATTATTGCAGGAGTATTTTTAGTGTTACAAGGTGACCAGATTTTCTTTACGCAAGCAAGCGCAGATATAAAACCGGAAAATATCCAAATTACCAATATTGAAGATAAAAGCGTCTCAATTTCCTGGCTAACTCAAAAAGCAGTTACTGGTTTTATAACATTTAGCCAAAATACCCCAAATGGAGAAACAGTAGGAGATGATGCCAATAAAAACCCACTGGAAGCAAGAATCTATCATCACATTACTTTAAAAAACCTTACTCCTGCAACTGCTTACCAAGCGAGAATTATTTCTGGTGGATTGCAACATCCGCAAGTTTTAAATTTCACTACTGCTACTACTGCCACAAACCAAAATGGCTTAAAACCAATCATTGGTTCAATTTTGGGAAATAACCAACCTATAAGTGATGGTATTGCTTATCTCTACATTTCCGGCGTAGCCACACAATCATCCACAATTAAAAATTTAGGTAATTTTATTATTCCTTTAGCCCAAGTCCGCACACAAGATTTATCAGGAGTTTTCTCCCCCACACCCGGAATGGCTGCTAAACTGACAATTATGTCTTCTCAAGGACAAACTAATGTGAATTTTATTATTACCGATAATCTGACACTTGGGCCACTACAGATTGGAAAAAACTTAGATCTGACTATCCCTAATGATTCGGTTTCGTTTGATTTAGACAATAATGGTATTATCAATGCGCTTGATCATGCGTTGGCTGTAAAACAAAAAAAGGATTTAAATGGAGACAAAATATTTGATAAAAAAGATTCAGATCTAATTTTATCTAAAATTAATCAATAAACTTATCAACTAACATAAATTCTGCTTGTTTATTTTCTAAAAGTCCTGATTTTATCTTAAAATCTGTTTCTAAGATAAATTTGTAAAGCTCTTTAATTTTATCTGCTGGGAAATTCTGTTGTTGTTTTAGGATTTTATCTATGACAAATTTGGGAGATTTTTTAGAAGGTGAGGCTAGAGAACGCAGTAAATATAAAACCATGGTAATTAAATATTGAGTTTGGGCACCTGATTTTTTCAACTTTTCTAATTCCAGATAAGCTTTGTAGTCTTTAAAACCCAAAGTATCCAAAAAAGGGAAAACAGATACTTCTTTACCTTCAGGAAATAATATGATTTCACCTTTATTATCAGAAACAAATTTATAGATTGGTTTTTTAATGTCTACTTCATGGTCAAACCAAATAACTAGGGTATAAGCGGAGCTTGCGGCTTCGCCTAAGGGTATAGATGTTAGGATATAGTTAAAGTCTTCAGGAAGGTTTTCTAAAATTATTAGCTGTTCTTCTGGTAAAAGTGATGTGGTCATCAGAGTTGCCAAAACAGTCTGCAGATCAACACCATTTTCAAAAATTACCACATTACTGGCATTAAATCCTTTTTTAATCTGGGTTAATTTTTGTCTGCTATTTAAGATCCCTGGTCCGTGCAGAAGGACTAGATTCATTATCTATCACCTCCCCTTCAATAACATCCCTAACATATCTTTGCAGCGCATCAAAGTTACCATCTTTGGGTATCAGTACCCAAGACCCCCCATATTCATCTAAAGATGGGTGTATTAATAAAGAGTCTCCCCTGGATCCTCCTAAAACATAATTTTTAATAACTGTTACATCCTTAACCATTGAATAAAGCGAGACTATATCTGCCACTTCCAAATCTGTCTCTATACTATCACCGAAGGTTTTTATTAAAGCACTCAGCCGGGTGGGATTTGACAAAGTCTCCAAAGATAATACCTCTTTTTTTACAGCTTCTAAGATCTTCTGTTGTCTTTTAGCCCTGGCAAAGTCAGATCCTTCTCCATTAGTACCCATGCGGGAACGGACAAATTTTAAAGCCATTTCCCCATCTAATTGATTTAAACCAGCTTTAAAACTCAAACGTTCAAAACGGCATTTAAAATATTCATACCCTTTATCCGGCTCAGCAGAATCTGTGGCAATGAAACCAGTAGTTAAATCAACTAAAACTTTATGTTTACCCGGCTCTATATTTAACTTCTTAGCTTCTTCTTCTTCATTAAACTCTTTTTCTTGTTCTTCAAATCCACACATATTATTTTCTTCCCCAGAAATTGGGTATAAATAATCATCAAACGATCTCTCAATATCAACTTCTACCCCACCCAATTCATCAACTGCTTTTATAAAACCATTAAAATCTACCCTAATGGCATTATGGATTGGGATACCTAAGATAGCCCCTACTACTTTTTTACTTAAATTAAGTCCCTCATTTTTTCCTCTTCCAGATTGATAAACAGCATTAAGTTTTAATTTTTGGTCAGAAAGCCATAAATCCCTAGGAAGTGAAAATAAAATTACTCTGCTGGATTTAGCATCAATTGAGGCCACCATCACAGTATCTGTAAGATATGCCCCATCATGTTTGCCTCCGGCATTACCCAACAGTAAAACATTAATTCTACCAGGAGCAGTATTTATTAACGGTAAACTCTCAAATATAAATTGAGCTGTGGAATTTGTATTTCTATTTAAAAATACCCAAATTGTAAAAACGCTGAGCAGCAAAAGAATGATTAATGCCAAAGTCTTCAGTTTGCCTTTTTTATGATGATCTAATTTAACATAATGCATAACAGTGTTGTATAATCTTAACAAACTCTTCTGCGTCCAATGAAGCTTTACCAATCAATACTCCACTGATCTGATCCCTCATCAGAAAACCTTTAATATTTTCTGATGTCACGCTACCACCATATAAAACTTCCAAATCTTCATCATATTTTTTCTTAAGTTCTAAAGCTATCCGCGCAGCATTTTCTGGAGTATCAGGATTACCAGTACCTATGGCAAAAATAGGTTCATAAGCTACTAATTTACAACCTTCCGGCACCGGAGTACCTATTCCTTGTACACAAACAAGCGGAATAATCTGGTGATCTTTAGCCTGAAGAACTTTTTGAGCCACTATCTCATCAGTCTCCCCAAAATTTTGCCTTCTTTCAGAATGCCCTAAAATGATATACTCGCATTTTATTTCCTTTAGCATCTGTGCAGAAATCTCGCCAGTATAAGCACCTGCATTTTCCAAATGCATGTTTTGGGCTCCAAG
>CAZFZP010000003.1:16185-33183 GCA_964523515.1 uncultured Gammaproteobacteria bacterium | reverse complement strand
TTTACAATACCGTTCAAACACTCTTCAGTTTGCTTTTTCACTACGTTAAAATACTCATGGCTTTTATCCCTTTCTTTTTCCCCAACGCAAACTATCGGAATGAGCCCAATGGATAGCGTTGCCCTTATTTTTTTATTTATATCTTGATTAGTTTCTCCCAGCGCTCTTCTTTCAGAATGCCCTAAGATAGATACTTCTACTAATTCTTTTAAAATCCTGGCTGTATCCTCACCTGTATAAGGGCCAACGTCATATGCAGATAAGTCTTGGGAACCAACCATCAAGGGAAAATTACCCACCATCACTGCTTTTTTCACCTCTTCCACATCTACAAAGGGTGGGCAAACTACTACCTTTAGATTCTCTCTTTTTTCTAACTTTGGCCCTACTTGTGAAATCCAATCCAAAGCTTCACTAATTGTTTTATTTGATTTCCAGTTAGCTATTATCCAAATATTTTTATTCGTAGAAAAGCTTTGCTTATTCGCAAAAAAACTTTGTTTATCCATTTAATAATTTTACCATTTCAATCTTAGGGGTAAAACCAATTCTTCTACTTACCTCAATACCATCTTTCTCTACTATATAAGTAGGAATACTCATCACTCCATATTTCGAAGCTTCCTCAGGTTTCTCATCCACATTTATCTTCACTATTTCCACCAAACCAGCAAATTCCTTTTCCAATTCCCCTAAAACAGGCTCCATCATCTTACAAGGTCCACACCAAGGCGCCCAAAAATCAAGAAGTTTTAACATGGGATTTGATATTAACAACACTTTTTAAAATTGTCCAGGAGCTAAATTAGTGTTAATATATTGTCCATGTCCAATCTCCTAGATGATTTAAATCCCCAACAACAGAAAGCAGTTAAAGCAACTGAAGGCCCGGTGTTAATTTTAGCCGGAGCAGGTTCTGGCAAAACACGTGCTTTAACTTACAAAGTTGCTTACTTAATTTCAGAAAAGAAAATTTCACCTGATAATATTCTCGTCATGACATTTACTAACCGCGCCGCCAAAGAAATGTCTGAAAGAATAAACCACCTTTTAAAAGATATGTATTTACCTACTTTACCGGTCATGGGTACTTTTCACTCTTTTTGTGCCAGGATTTTAAGAAAAGATGGCCAGATTTTAGGATTGCCGCCTGGTTTTGCTATCTATGATGAATCAGATGCTTTGGATGCCATCAAAGAAGCAATGGGAAATTTAAGGATAGATACCAAAAAAACTTCCCCTGCTGCTGTCCGAGCCACTATTTCACAGGCTAAGAATGAACTAATTTCATCGCTGGAATATCCTCAATATGCCCGGGGTTACTTTCAGGAAATAGCCGCCAAAATCTATATTGAATATCAAAAGATTTTACAAAAAAATTCAGCTGTAGATTTTGATGACCTGCTACTTTTAACTATTAAACTGTTCCAAACAGATCCGAATATTTTAACCCGTTATCAAATTAAATTTCAATATATCTTAATTGACGAATATCAAGACACTAACCCAGCCCAATATTTAATCTCTAAATATTTGGCAAACAGACATAAAAATATCTGTGTTGTAGGAGATGCTTCCCAATCAATTTATGCTTTCCGGGGAGCAGATTTTAGAAATATTGTTAATTTCCAAAAAGATTACCCAAAGACATCAGTCTTTAATCTGGAGCAAAACTACCGCTCTACTCAAAATATACTAGATGCGGCTTTTGGGGTAATCTCTAAAAACCGTTCCCATCCGATTTTAAAGTTATGGACAGAAAAAGATACCGGAGAAAAGATTGAAATTTACGAAGCCAGAAATGAGGTAGAAGAAGCCCACTTTATCATTTCTCAAATCTCTGGGCTCTTATCAAATTATGCAGTTTTATACCGGACTAATGCCCAATCTAGAATTTTAGAAGAGCAATTATTAAAAGCTGGTATTCCTTACCGACTTTATGGAGGAATTAACTTTTATCAGAGAAAAGAAATTAAAGATGCCTTGTCATATTTAAGGCTGCTGCAAAATCCTAAAGATTCAGTCTCCTTAAAACGGGCAGAAAAAGTTGGCAAAGGAAGATTGCAAAAAGTCCTAGAAATTTATACAGAAACTTCAATCCAAATTGATGAGCAAAGCTCGCGTGCTTCGCACACTAAATACAGCACTCTAGATTTACTAGATTTAATATTAAGTAGGACGGATTATTTAAGCTTACTTGATGATGGTACAGATCAAGGCAAAGCCAGAGTGGAAAATGTTAAAGAATTGCGCTCGGTAGCTGAAGAATTTTCTGATTTAACATCATTCCTGGAAAATGTCGCTTTGATAGAAAGCAGCGACCGGAGAAGAAACAAAGAGGAAACTAATGCCATAACTTTAATGACTTTGCATAATGCCAAAGGCTTAGAGTTTCCAGTTGTTTTTATGGTAGGGATGGAAGAAGGATTATTTCCCCACTCCAGATCTTTACTTGATCTTTCAGAGTTAGAAGAAGAAAGAAGGCTATGTTATGTGGGGATTACCAGAGCCCAACATAAATTATATTTACTCTATACCAGACAAAGACTTTATTTTGGCCAAAGGACTAATAATTTAGTTTCCAGATTTTTATCTGATATCCCCCAAAATTTGATTACTAATAATACTTCCCAAAATTTTGATGCAGATGATGATATATCTGGTAGACTGGTAGATAAGGATGATTGGTTAAAAGCATAACTCATGAACCAATTTTTAGGGGCAGTACTTATACTTCTATCTCTTTTTTTTCTAAAAGATTTACCTTCTGATAATTTATTAGTAGCAGCTAGTAGTGAAACTATAAACCCCTTACCTGCTAGCCAACCTATCTTAACTGAGTCCAGATTTGAAGAAAAATTAGAAGAAGAAATTGAAAAAATACCTAAAAAAACAGTTTACCAGGATGACCCCTCAATAGCAGCCGGGATTGATAAAGTCTTAGATGGAGGTATGGATGGAAAAAAAACAAAGATCTTTAAAATTACATATTACAAACCAAACACCTCGGAGGTGGGCTTTGACTCCTCCGAGGTGGCACAAGAAGAATATTCCAAAGAAATAATTTCAACTGAAACTATTCCGGCAGTAGATAAAAAAATTCTGCGAGGAACAAAAATTGTTTGGAAAACACTCAACACTCCGGAGGGACAAATCCAATATTGGAAAAAGATGAGAGTTTATGCCACCCACTATGACCAACACTGCAAAGGCTGTGATGAGTGGACAGCAATAGGCATGAGAGCGGGCAAAGGAGTTATTGCTGTTGATCCAAAAGTCATTAAACTGAGAAGTAAAGTTTATATTCCAGAATATGGTATGGCTGTTGCCGGAGATACAGGAGGAGCAATTAAAGGAAATATTATAGATTTAGGTTTTGAGGATGCCAAAACCGCCGGTTGGAGTGCCAGATTTGTAGATATATACTTATTGTAAGAATTTAAAAGTATTGTAAAATGAATCAAACTCAGTTGTATCTGCAGCACCATTAGATATAACAAAAATTACTTTATCTTTCTCTGTATAAATATTCTTTAAAATCCAGCCTTTGAACTGATCAGTTGTAACAGTTACCAGTAAAGCTGGCCTTCCATTAACCACGATATCCTCCCGTGATTCCTTTCTATCAGAAAATTGACTACCCTGCTCTTTAATAAGATCTTCTACAATTTTATTCGAGTGTAGTTCTACTCCCCAAATATAACCTCCTTGTTTAGAAGAGGGTGAGCCAAAACTAATATGATCAATGCTCCCATCAATAGTTTTTAATTCTTCATATACCCAATTTTCACTAGATATTTCTGTGGGGTATTTAATTTGAAATCCATATTTAGAATTTGTATATGTTTTCCAATTAGCAGTTTCGTCAGAAGATGCCGGAGAAGGTTGGGGACACTCTGCAAATTCACAGTTTGGACCAGTTCTACCAACTGCTGATCCATCTGGACAAACTTTGGCTTCTTTTGTACAAGCAACTTGTTTAGAAGAATCTTTAGGAGAATTTTTACCTAAATAAAAAGCTCCACCAGAAATTAGGAATATTACTAAACCAACGATAAATATTTTTTGCATATGTATAAACTTCCCACGACCTTACGGTCGGGGATTTAAGTATGGAGTCGTTAAATTGATCTTTCGATATTTAAATTTCACTTAAATATTTGAAAACCCGCCTACAAAATACCTAAGTTTTTGAGGAATTTGAGTCACAGTAGGGTGCTTATATCCCCTTTTTTCAGCTTTTGCTAAAGTTTCTTTGAGAGTTTTTGCATATACAACAACTTTGGGCTTGGTTTCATAATCAATCATGGCTACCCATTTACCTTTATAGGTTTTATTGCCATAGATTTTGGTCATATCAATAGCTGCCATAATATCCTAATTTTACCATTTTGGCGATCTAAAAACCAGTAAACAAATAGATCATCTTGAAAATTTAAAAGTAGACAACATTAAATCAAAGATGCTGCTGTTATCTTTTTTACCAGAGTAGATAAACATGTAATTTATACTGTAGTTATTAATTGGCCCCACATGAATTAATTTCCCATCTTCTGAGGTTAACTTTTTTAAAACCTCACCTGCTAAATACGTAGTACTTTGTTGGGGAATTAGATTAAATTCTAAGTTTGACTCAACATCTTGTGGGTATGAATAGATACTGATCTTAGATTCATTTGGGCTATACCAATAATCTATTGTAACTTCTCCACCTACACCTTCATAACTTTCTTGAGAGTATTTAAAGTCACTCGGATGTTTTATGGAATATTCACTTGTACTAAAAACTTCCCACCCTGCTGTTTCATCATCTAACAACTTAAAACTTTCTAAAATCTTCTCCCCTTCACCTATTATTCTAAACAAATACATTTTCCCCTGATGGGGTAGATAAACAAATTTAGGCTGTCCGGGTTGGTATGTAACTACCCTAGATTTTGTCGTCAAACCAAAGATAGTAGCTTCATCTGCTGGAGCTAAATCTGCCCTACCTTTAAAAGTAAAATCTCCCCAGACAAATGGAAAATACCAGAAATTGGCATACCATTTTTCAATAGATAAATCCTGGGGATTATCAAATACCCAAATAGTCAATGGATTAGTATCAAATGAGTTACTTTCATCTAAAACTGCTACTGCCCCTAAAAATTTTCCAGGTTCAAATCCTACAAAGCTCCTAAAGTTTTTTCTAAAGTTCCCATTCCCTCTTATGTTAAATTCTTCTTCTGAATCTTTTTGAACTTTAAAACTTTCTTCAACACTAAACTCAAAACCTAATGTTTGATCGCTGTAAGTTTGTAAATTATTACTTTTTTCTACAACCTGAGGAATAATTTCTAAGGGGGCGCTGCTAGATCTATTAAAAAAGAAATACCCGAAAGGTAAACCTATTAGAAGAAGAACTCCTATCAGTAAAAAGGGGGCAGCAAAACCTCTTAGCATATTTACATTATACACATCTTCTGGTACTATCCGAGAATGCCAAATAAGAAAATTCAAAATCCAAAATTCAACCGCAAAACAGCTCTTATTGTTTTAATTATTGGTTTATTACTTTTAGCCTTTTACAAAAAAAATTGGTTTATAGCAGCTTTGGTAAATAATCAACCTATCTCTAATTTTGAAGTATTAAACCGGATGAATAAGCAACATCGATCTCAAACCATTGAACAGATGGTTAATGAAAAACTAATCCTTTCTGAAGCTCAAAAGAACAAAATCAAAATCACCCCGTCCGATATTAATAATAAAATTTCAGAACTTGAAAAAAATGTTGGTGGAGCCCAGGCACTAGACAATTTACTCACGCAACAAGGTCAAACCAAAGCTTCTTTAAAAACCCAACTTATTATTCAACTGTCTATTGAAAAATTATACGCCAGTCAAGCGACAGTTTCAGCCCAAGAGGTTAATGAATTTATTGCACAAAACCAAAGCCAATTAGTAGCCACAGATTCAGCTGGACAGCTTAAAGAGGCGCAAGAGTCGCTCAAACAACAAAAACTTTCCCAAATTTTTAATGAAAAATTCCAACAAATTAAGCAATCAGCCAAGATTCAAATCTTCTAATGAATTTAAAAATTCTCGCTGAAGGATCAAAAAATAATTACAACCGAGTTATAACTCATATTATTCAATCTTGGCAATGGGGAGATTTTAGGAAAAAATTAGGTATCCCTATTTTAAGGTACGGAATCTATGAAAAAGGACAAATGACCATAGCCTTTCAGTTAACTTTACACAAAATCCCTTTCATTAATTTTAATGTTGGTTATTTGCCTAAAGGGCCTTTTCCTGATGCAAAATTTGCCCAGGCCTTAAAAAAAATTGGCAAAGAAAATAATTGCGCTTTCATTAAGATAGAACCAAATATAGAGTCATCAGTCGTCAGTCGTCAGTCGTCAAATATTGATAAGTCATTAGCTCTTTCTCCAAAATCTTTATTTACTAAACATAATTTTATTATTGACTTAACTCAAACAGAAGAACAACTGTTAAAAAATTTACATTCTAAAACCAGATACAATATTAAGGTAGCAGAAAAATATAAAATCAAGGTGGAGAACCGATCAGATGACCGGGCTTTTGAAATTTACTTAAAATTATATTTTGAAACTTGCAGGCGGCAAGGTTACCATGGCCATAATGAAAATTACCACAGAAAAGTTTGGGAGAGTTTAAGAGATGCGCATATGGCCAGAATTATGATTGGCTCATATCAAGACAAACCACTCGTTGCTTGGATGTTGTTAAACTTCAAAGATACTTTTTATTATCCTTATGGCGGATCTACTGATTTGTACCGATTTACTATGGCTACTAATTTAGTGGCTTGGGAGGCAATTAAATTAGGTAAAAAATTAGGCCTTAAGAAATTTGATATGTGGGGAGCACTCGGTGAAAATGCTGACCCAATGGATAAGTATTTTGGTTTTCATAGGTTTAAAGCAGGTTATGGTGGAAAATTAGTTGAATACATTGGCACTTATGATTTAGTTTTTAATCAACCGATTTATCTACTATTTAATTTTATAGATAAACTAATGCCATTAAAAGTCTTTTTGCTAAAATTGCTTAAAAGGTAGACTAAAATAACACTACTTTATAATACACTAACACCCGTATGCACTTGACATATAGTATTAAATAGTATAAGATAGCCTAATGGATAACAAATTACAGTTACTAACTACTAAAAAACAAAGGCTAGATACCTTTAGGCCATTACCACCAGAATTGGTTAAAAATCTTGATGCGTGGTTTAAAATTGAGTTGACCTATACCTCTAATGCCATAGAGGGTAACACTCTTACTAGAGCAGAAACAGCCTTGGTAGTGGAAAAAGGTCTGACAGTTCAGGGTAAGAGTTTAATAGAACATTTAGAAGCAACTAACCACGCAGAAGCGTTAGATTATGTTAAAAAGTTGATTGGTAAAAAAAGACAAGATATTACTGAAAATGATATTTTAGAGATACACAGACTAATTTTAAACAAGATTGAAGCAGGCAGTGCAGGAAGATATCGGACACAACACGCAAGGCTTACGCAGTCAGATGTAGTTTTACCTAATCCTGTTAAAGTTCCAGACCTTATGGAAAAGTTTGTTAGTTGGCTAATAAGCGATAATCCTGACCATATAGTTAAAATCGCAGCCAATGCCCATTATAAATTAGTAAGTATCCATCCCTTTTCAGATGGTAATGGTAGAACTTCACGCCTTTTAATGAACTTGAACTTAATGCAAGAGGGATACCCGCCCGCCATTATCCGTAAAGAAGATAGGGTAGCCTATATAAATTCTTTAGAAAAAGCTCAGAAGGGCGGCGGATTAGATGATTTTTATAATCTTGTCTGGGAGGCAGTTGACCGCTCCTTGGATATTTACCTTGAGGCAATTGATCCTGAGAAGGTCAGTGTTATTGAACCAGGCCCCAAACAGCGTTTCTATACCACAGAGGAAGTGGCGAAACTACTTCAGATAGACCCAGAAACTGTCAGGCGGTATGTGAGGACAGGTAAATTAAGGGCAGTTAAGCTAGGTGGCAAGTTTATCAGGGTTGATAGAAGAGATTTAGATACTTTTATAGAGACAATGAAGTCAAGACTTTAGCTGTAAGATTTCAATGTTATTATACCCTATCTTTCAATAATCTAGCTTCAAAACATTGAAAAATCAACTAAATTTTGACTGAAATCTTACAAGGGATTATAATCAATCAAATTTTAATTTAAAACCTTTCAATGCAGAAAATAGACTTGAACCCCTTTAGATCATATTTAATTTCCAGAATTAATAAGGATGTTCTTAATGGCCAAAAGCTTTTTTGTGAACTGAAAAATCAAGGATTTAATGGATCATATGAAACCTTATATAGATATTTAAGAAATGAATTGAATGATTATTGGATAAAACCATACCAAAAATCTCGCTTTTATAAAAAAAGGACAGTTATAAATTTAAGTAAATACAAAAGTGCAATTAGATTTGAGACTGAGCCCGGAGAACAAGCCCAAGTTGATTGGGGACATTTCAAAACAGTTATCCTTAATGGGGAAAAGAAAAAATTGTATTGTTTTATCTTTGTTTTGGGGTATTCCCGTATGGCATATATTGAATTTACTACTAGTCAGGTTCTATCTGTTTTTGAAAGTTGTCATATTAATTCTTTCAAAACCTTAGGGATGCCTGGTAGCATTGTTTATGATAATACCAAAACTGTTATTTTAACTAATAGAGTAACTTCTTCCGGAAAAAGAAATGTTGAGCTAAATCCAAACTTTTTTGATTTTGCCAATTATTACGGATTTAATATTATTGCTTCCCCCCCATATTGGCCTAGGAACAAAGGAAAAGTAGAAGCCGGAGTTAAATATGTTCGTAATAATTTCATGCAAGGAGTTAAATTTAACAAAAGCATCTCTTCTCTTGAAGAATTTAACAGACAAGCCGGTATTTGGATAGACCAAATTGCAAATATATGGTGCTTGATAGAATTACCCAAAATATGGAAATTATAGAGATTGAAGGTTCCTCATACAGATTAAAGGATCGAATAGAAAAAGATCCTGATAAATTATATGGAGCAGTCTAGTGGATCTGATACTCATAATCACTTTTGGAGTTTTAATAGGCTGTTTGATTGGAATCTCCTGGTTTGCCGGATCTGATGCCCCATATGTACCAACCAAAACTACTCGGATCAGAAAATTATTAAAATCCATCCCCTTAAAAGGTAAAACCTTTTATGAGTTAGGGTCTGGTGATGGCCGTGTGGTCAGAGTTGCTGCAGAACTTGGAGCTCAGGCTATCGGAATTGAGCAATCATTACTAAGAATACTTTATTCCCGTTATAAATCATTTAGACAAAAATTGGCTAATGCCAAATTTTGGTATGGAAACATCTTTGATCAAAACTATACTGATGCGGATGTGGTATTTATTTTCTTACTGCCTAAGGGTGTAGAAAAATTAGAGGATAAATTAAAAAAAGAGTTAAAAAAGGATAGTTTGATCATCACCCAAACTTTTCATTTTAAAAAATGGAAGCCTTATAAGAAGATTGTTATTATGGATAAAAAAACGCCTAACATTTTATTAGGCCCAGATAAAATTGAGGGTGATTTTTGGTTATACAAAGTTTAGTCAGGCAATGGTAAAATGCCTCCAATGAAGCTGCTTCACTTCTCTGATATTCACATTGGCATGGAAAATTATGCCAAGTTAGATCCACAGACAGGTTTATCTACCAGACTATTGGATTTTTTTCAAACTTTTGATTTTATTGTTGATTTGAGCTTAAAAGAAAAGGTGGATGCGGTTGTTTTTGCCGGGGATGCTTATAAAACCAGGGACCCTAATCCTACTCAACAGTATGGATTTGGAGAGAGGATAAAGAGATTAGCTAAAAATAATATCCCGGTAATTTTGGTGGTTGGTAATCATGATACCCCTAATGCCCAAGGCAAAGCCAATACTTTGGATATTTATTCAGCACTAGAGATTGACAATGTTTGGGTGTCCCGTCAACCAGAACTTTTAAATATTCCCACCAAATCAGGAAATTTACAGATCATAACCCTTCCTTGGTTGCATAGAAATGATTATAAAATTGTGGCAGAAAAACTCCGATCTTTTTACGACAAAATCAAACCCGACTCCCCTGCCATCTTTTTATCTCATGCTGAAGTAGAAGGGTCAGAGTATGGTAGTGAAAAAGGTCTGGCTATTGGAAGTGATGTAACAATCCCCTTATCACTACTCCAAGATAAAAGGCTCTCTTATGTAGCCCTGGGACATATCCATAAACATCAGGTCTTGGGAAAAAATCCTTTGATTGTTTATTCTGGTTCTCCTCAGAGGATAGATTTTGGAGAGGAAAAAGAGGAAAAGGGAATAATAATTGTCATTCTGGAGGAAGCGAAGCGACCGATAGAATCTAAAAATAGAGATGCTATCGCCTCCGGCTCCAGCATGACAAAATATAATGCTACTTTTAAATTCATCCCTACTGATGCTAGAAAATTTTTAACAATTACTTTGGACTTGAAAGCAACTGATGAAAATCCTACCAAAACTGTTGTTGATGAAATTAGCAAACATGAGGTAAAAGATAAAATTGTTAGAATCACAATAGATATCCCGGCTGACCTGCAGACAAATATCCAAATTGATCAAATTAGAAAAGCTTTAAAAGATGCTAATTTTATTGCTGGAATTTCTAGAAATGTAGAAAGACGAGAAAGACAAAAAATTGATGGTACTGATGCAGTAGAAAAATTAACCCCAGTAGAAGCGCTGCAGAAATATTTTGAGGCAAAGAAATATTCCAAAGAAAAAGTTAAAGAGCTGGAAAAATATGCAGCCAAACTTTTAGAATTATGATTCCACTTTCTTTAAAATTATCTAACTTTACCTCATACGGAGAATCTGTTCCGGAGTTAGACTTTACTAAATTTCATATGTCTGCTATTTCTGGGCCAAATGGGGCTGGTAAATCTTCTCTTTTAGATGCTATTACTTGGTGTGTCTGGGGCAGCTCCCGGGCTGGGGACAGTTCTAATGATTTAGTCAGACTGGGGGCACAAGAGATGTTTGTAGAATTTTCCTTTGAATTAGATGGGCAAAAGTTTACTGTTAAAAGAAGGCGGTCTTTAAAACATGGCGGTTCCAGTGCTTTAGAATTTTGGTCTAATTCTCACAATTTAACAGAAGGCACTATTAAAACCACTCAACAAAAAATTATTAATTCACTACATTTAACCTATGAAACTTTTACTAACTCTTCATTTCTGCGCCAAGGGCATGCTGATGAATTTACCACCAAAGGCCCCACAGATAGAAAAAGAATTCTAGCTGACATTTTAGGACTATCACACTATGATCTCTTAGAAGAAAAAGCCAAAGAAAAAGTTAAAAAGATACAGATAGATTTATCACGTTTAGATTATCAAATTCTAGAAATAGAGGCAGAATTATCCCAAAAAGAAGAATCTGAGCAAAAAAAGACCCAAGCAGAAGAAAAAGTAAACAAACTCGAATCAGAGATTAATATTTTAGAAAAGGAAATAAAAATTTTGCAAGAGAAAAAAACCACCTTAGCTGCCACTAGCGAACAACATAATAAATTAATACAAACACTAACAGGTTTAAAAAACGAATTATATAATATTTTAACCCAGGGTAAATCCCGGGCAGAAAAAATTAAACAATTAGAGATTGACTTGATAGAATTACCAACTTTTGAGGAAGGATTAAAAGAAATAAAAATATTAGAAAAAGAAAAAGAGAATTATCAAAAATCTTCCCAGGAAAAATTAATACTTGAAAAAGAGCTCTCAGAAATAAGCAGTAAATTATCTTTAAAAATGGCTAAAAAAGAAAGTCTGCAGGAAAAGTTAAATGAGATTAAGTCACATATAAAAACCTTGGGAGAAAAAACTGCAAAATGCCCTACTTGCGGACAGGTTATAGAATCTGACCAAAAAGGGAAGATTGAGAAGGAATATTTAAGCAATCAGAAGAAAATCAATTTAGAGATTAATGAAATTAAAACTGACATTGAGGAAAAAAAGATCCAGCAGTTAGAAAAACAGATCAGTCAAATTAAATTAGATGATATACAACACCAAAAAATTCTCCTTAAATTATCTGAGCTAACTAATTTGCAGGAAAAAAGAGAGCAATTGATAGCTGCCCAAGCTACCTTAGCATCTGAAAAAAAAGTTGTTTTAGAGCTTCGGGCTATTTTTATCAATAAAAAATCCCAAATAGAAAAACTTGAACAAGATGTTAACAAATTACCTAATTTAAGCAGTGATCTACAAAAATTAACAGACCAAATTAATCAAAAAGAATTATATTTAACGAGTTTGAAAACAGAAGAGAAGGAAGTAAGGAATATCTTAGGACAAGCTAATCAACTTATCACCAGAGCTGAACAGCTGGAAAAAACCTTAAAACAAAAACAACAAGAAAAAGACGGATTAAACAAAGAAAAACAAGGCTATGAGGAACTGGCTCTAGCTTTTGGTAAAAAAGGAATCCAGGCGATGATTATTGAAACAGCTATTCCGGAAATTGAAGAAGAAGCAAATTCTTTATTAGATAAACTAACAGAAGGCAGAATGAAAGTTAGATTTGAAACTTTAAGGGAAACTAAAACTAAATTGGCAGGTGAGCGGGGAATTGTTGAAACTTTAGATATTATTATCTCTGATGAAATGGGAGAGCGGAATTATGAGATGTATTCTGGAGGAGAAGCTTTTAGGGTCAATTTTGCTATTAGAATTGCCCTGTCAAAACTTTTAACCAGAAGAGCTGGAGCCAAGTTACAGTTTTTAGTCATAGATGAAGGATTTGGCACTCAAGATGCAGCGGGCCGGAGCCGGATAGTAGAAGTTTTGGATGCCATTAAAAATGACTTTGAGAAAATAGTGGTGATTACTCATTTAGAAGAGTTAAAAGAGGAGTTTCCAACCAGAATTGAGGTTTCTAAAAATAACATCGGTTCCATCTTTGAAGTAATTGGAGTTTAAGTTACAATTTATTTAATGCCCAAGTTTTTATTAAGAACTATTCCTGCTTTAATTTTTTTGGGAATTTTTATCTGGGTGGTTTTATTTGTGGATTATCCAAAAAGTTTGACTCAAGCAAGCACTTTGCAGCTGGCAGTATTTTTTGTCACTTTATTTTTATGCCTCACTTTCTTACTTAATATAGCCATTAACAAATTAATTACTTCCAGCATTATCTCTTTGGGAGGAATGATTTTATTGATACTTAAAGCTTTGGCTGTTTTAAATTTTGTTACTGGAATCTTAACAATTCTGGCAATATATTTACTGGCTAGTTATTTTAAAAAATCTCATCCTAACTTGACTTACACCCCAAATATACCTAAACTGACCAGGTTAATCAGGAGAAAACATGGCTAAATTTTTTGCTACAACACCAATCTATTATGTAAATGATGTGCCACATATTGGCCATACTTACACTACAGTCGCAGCTGATGTGATAACTAGATATCATAAACAACTAGGTGAGGATTCCAGACTGCTTACTGGTACTGATGAACACGGAGTCAAAATTGCCGAAGCTGCCAAAAAACATAATAAAGAGCCTAAAGAATATGCTGATAAAATATCCAGTAAATTTAAAGAGACTTGGGAAAAACTAAATATAGATTTTATTAGATTTATTAGAACGACAGATGAAGATCATATAAAAATAGCCCAGGATTTTTTACAAAAACTTTATGATAAAGGTACTATTGATAGTAAGCCAAGATTATATAAAGGACAATACTGTGTTGGTCATGAAAAATTTATGTCTTCTGAGGAATTAGTTGATGGTTTATGTCCAGACCATAAAACTAAACCTGTTGAACACTCTGAAGAAAATTATTATTTCAAATTAAAAGATTATCAGGAAAAACTAGAAGAGCTAATTAACTCTGATCAAATCAAAATTAGACCAATTAGTAGAAAAAATGAAATCTTAGGAAAATTAAAACAGGGTTTAGAGGATATTTCTATCTCCAGGGCTAACCTGGAATGGGGAATTCCCCTACCTTTTGATAAAAACCATACTTCATATGTTTGGATAGAAGCATTAATAAATTATTATACTTATGGTTCACAAAATAACTTTTGGCCAGCAGATTTGCATTTAGTTGGTAAAGATATTCTCTGGTTCCATGCAATTATCTGGCCAGCTATGCTACTAGCCGTTAATGAGAAATTACCAAAAGAGATTTTTGCTCATGGTTTCTTTACAATTGATGGGAAAAAAATGTCAAAAACTATTGGAAATGTTATTCATCCGGATGATTTAATAAATAAATATGGTGTTGATGGAACCAGATATGTACTGCTGGCCGCTTTTCCATTTGGAGAAGATGGTGATGTTTCCTGGGAAACATTTGACCGTTTATTTAATGCAGATTTAGCTAACGGTTTAGGCAATTTAGTAGCCAGAGTAGCCAAACTTTGCCAAACCCAAAACGTCATTGCGAGCGAAGCGAAGCAATCTCAAGATTTTGATCCTAACATGACAAAGTTCCTTAAAGAGTTTAAGTTTAATGAGGCTTTAAATCATATCTGGGGAGAAATATCAGAAGCTGATAAAAAGGTTAATGAGGAAAAACCTTGGGAGTTATCATCTGAAAAGGTTAAACCAATTTTGGAGGATTTAGTTAAAAGAATTAAACATATTGGATTTAATTTACAGCCTTTCTTACCAGAAACTGCAGAAAAAATATTAAAACAGTTCTCAGTAGAAATTAAATCTGCCCCTCCACTTTTCCCAAGAATATGAAAAATAGGGAATTTACACCAGAGGAGTTATTAACCATAGCCTCATACAACCGGTCAGCAGAGACATGGGCTAAAAGTCACTCAAGCATTGAATTTTGGTCCAGAGAATTTGCAATATTTAGGAATTATCTACCTGCAGGAAGAATCTTAGAAATAGGTTCTGGTGGGGGTAGGGATGCAAAACTGTTTATTGGCGCAGGATATGATTACATTGGGACTGATGTCTCTGAAGAATTACTTAATCAGGCTAGAAATGCCAATCCTGACGGTATCTTTTTAAAACAAAGCGTTTATGATCTCATTTTTCCAAAAGGCTACTTTGATGGTTTTTGGGCTTCAGCAGTATTACTACATATCCCTAAAACCCGTTTATCAGAAGCCTTAAGAAGAATTAACTCCATAACCCGTAAATCAGGAATTGGATTTATATCTATAAAAGAAGGTGTTGGTGAAAAAGTAGAGGAAGAAATTTTAGAAGGAGAAGAATTTAGCAGATTGTTTGCCTATTTCTCAGATGCAGAGTTTGCAGACTTTTTATATAACAATGGTTTTGATATCTTACGGCACCAAAGAAAACCAATGAGCGAAAAAACAATTTGGCTGACTTATTTTGTACAAACTAAAAAATGATTATCGATACCCACGCGCATTTATATTGGGATTCTTTTAAAGAAGATTTTGATGAAATGATTCGAAGAAGCCTAGATAGTGGGGTTTCTATAATTATAAATGTTGGAGTTGATGTTGAAAAATCTCAAGAGGCCTTAAATCAGGTTGAAGGAGAACTAGCTAAATTTTCAAATTTAACATCCTACTCTACTATTGGCATCCATCCTCATGAGACAACAAAGTATGCTGATGATCCAAAATTACTCGATAAAGATATCAGTAAGTTAGAAGAGATTTATCAGCAAAATCAGGAGAAAGTAATAGCTGTTGGGGAATGTGGATTAGATTACTACTTCAGAGAAGAAGAGATTGCTTCGTCACAAGTTCCTCGCAATGACGTTATTAACTTACAGATCCAATTATTCCAAGCCCAAATTGATTTAGCTAGAAAATTAAACCTACCTTTAATAGTTCATTGCCGGGATAACCGCTCTCAAAACCCAGATAATAGTGAATGCTGGGATAAAACCTTAGAGTTGATTGATGACCATCCAGCAATCTTGCACTGCTATTCTGGTTTACCCAAAACTACTAACCAAGTTCTAAAGTCCTCCAATCTACTATTCTCTTTTGCCGGCAATATTACCTACCAAAAAAATGAAAACTTACGAGAAACTATTAAAATTATTCCTCTGGAGAAAATTCTTATAGAAACAGATTGTCCGTTTTTACCACCACAAGTCTTTAGAGGCGCAAGAAATGAACCCAGTTTTATAGTGGAAACAGCCAAGGAAATAGCCGGGTTAAAAGATATAGATTTAAATATATTGGCAAACCAGATGCAGAAAACCTTAAGCCAAATACTCAAAAGAGAGGTATAATAAATTAACTTATGCGGTTACTATTACTATTCGGAGCTGGAATTTTATTTGCATTTTATTTTAGTGAAGCTTTAGTTAGGGTCTTCAAACATATCCACTATAGTTTTATCGGTTTATTAATAGTGTTGGCGGGCTTCATCAGTATTTTTTTTGGTGCTAATATAATCGGCACACCACTGGATACCTTGCTAGGCAGCTCTCTACTAGGATCGGGATTAGGCATGGTCATCCACCATCTACTGACCAGAAGTTTTATTATCTCTGAAAAAATTGAGCGTGATTTTGTTAAAAGGCACGATAGCTTTATAGAAAGAGTCTTAGAGATTTTTCCAGGTGCTCTAACTTGGATCGCTCTCACCTCCCCAATCTGGTTATCATTCTCCCTTCCTTTTGCCGTAGCGTATTTAATACTTTTGGCTGATATCTATTGGTTATTTAGCTCTTTTAGAACAGCCATTTTAATATATATCGGTTACAGAAAAATGGAGTATGCTAAAAAACAAAACTGGCAGGAAAAATTAAACACTGATTTCCCAGATGAGTGGAAAAATTATTATCACCTACTGGTTTTACCTACTTATAAAGAAGGGCTAGAAATCCTTACTCCAGTCTTTGATGCTATCGTGAACTCAGATTATACAAAAGACAAAATTTTTATAGCGGTAGGATTTGAGGAGAGGGACGATCCC
>CAZFZP010000003.1:15957-16175 GCA_964523515.1 uncultured Gammaproteobacteria bacterium | reverse complement strand
AAGAATTGAACAGACTATCCAATATCTGAAAGAACATTCTAAAAAAATTGGTGGGGTTTTCACGACCATTCATCCATATGGACTGCCAGGGGAAGTAGCCGGACCTGGCACCAACCGTAATTTTATAGTCAATAATGCTGATAAAGAATTCAAGAAATTAGGTATTCCCTTAAACCAAGTTATAGCCACTCCCTTAGATGCAGATTTTGTCATTCATC
>CAZFZP010000003.1:0-15869 GCA_964523515.1 uncultured Gammaproteobacteria bacterium | reverse complement strand
TAGGCAGTGATAAATATATTAATTTCTCTTCGTTATCTATCAACATGCAGTCCTTAATGGATATTGGCTTATGGATTCCGGATAAGATTAATGATGATTCAGGATTTTATTGGAAAGCCTATTATTATTTTAAGGGAGACTACAAAGTCATTCCTCATTTTTTGCCCATCTCTGCTGATGCAGTCTTGGATATCTCACTATTCAAAACTTTTCAAAATCAATACTTACAACTTAAACGTTGGGCTTATGGCGTAGAACATATGCCGTTTGTATTTAAACAATATTTTGGCAATAAAGATTTAGATTTTTGGGATAAGACTGATAAATTAATTTTCATTACTTGGTCATACTTTAAATGGGGCACTCTAGCTTTATTTATCACTTTTGCCGGCCTGTTTATTCCCTTAATAAATCCAACTTATGCCCAGTCAGTAGTTTATTATAATTTATCAGTCATCTCTTCTTGGATATTAACCATTGCATTTTTGGGTCTTTTTTCTACTATCTATGTTAATGAAAAAACTGCACCTAAAAGACCAGCCAATTGGGGCATTATGAAAAGATTTTGGTCTTATGTACAATGGGTACTGGTACCAATAGTCCTAATTTCTATCGCAACCTTACCTGCCATAGATGCCCAAACTTCCCTAATGTTAGGCCGGTATTTAGAATTTAGAGTCACGAACAAAGCTAGGAGTACCTCCTAGCTTTGCGGACTAGTGTCATAAAAGCCCAGACTAACTCATAATGTCAAAAATACTTTTATTTATTAAACAAACAGACATTTATTTTTTAATGCCAATATTCATTTCCATGGCCGCCATACTACTTTTGATATTTTCTTTTGCTGTATTCTTTAATTTATTACCTGATAAAATACCTCTTTTTTATTCACTCTCCTGGGGAGAAAATCAATTAACAAGGAAGGGACAATTCCTGATTTTACCAGGCTTAATTTTTTTTATCTTTGTAATTAACTTAATAACTGCTTGGCAACTTCACATACAACAGCTTTTTTTAAAAAGAATGCTGATCTTAAGCATTATTCCTTTAAGCCTAATTATTCTTATCACTGGACTTAAGATTATCAAAATTTTTATATGATCCAATTTTTTATCCCTGCCCTAATCTCTTTTTTAATCACAGCTTTTTGTCTACCCTTGGTTATTAAAATTGCCCGACAATTTGGATTTGTGGATGACCCTCAAAAAAGGCCACATCCTGCCCATGTCCAACAAAGAATAGTTCCCAGGGCAGGAGGGATAGCAATTTATCTAGGAATAGTTATAACTGCCTTACTCTTTTTACCTATTGATAAACACTTGGTTGGAATCATCATCGGACTTTCTATTCTGCTCCTGATAGGAATTATTGATGATAAAATTCCTAATTTTAGTCCTTATACCAGACTAGGGTTGTTATTTTTAGCTGCCGGAACCGCTGTTTTATCAGGGATAGGAATCTCTTTTATTACTAACCCATTAGGGTTTTGGGGCACACCTTACTTATATTTAGATAAGATTAATATTCCTATCAATTTTTTTGGTACCCATCAAATAGTTGTAATCGCTGATTTGCTAGCCTTACTTTGGATCGTCACCTTAACCCAAATCATTAATTGGTCCAAAGGAGTAGATGGCCAGATGCCAGGTATTACTTTGGTGGCTGCCTTAACTCTGGGTTTTTTATCATTAAAATTTTTAAACCAAGGTGATATTAACCAATTAGGAGTAGCTCAACTATCTTTTATAGTAGCCGGCACATCACTGGCATTTCTGTTTTTTAACTGGTATCCGGCCAAAATTTTTCCCGGTTTTTCCGGTTCTACTATTTTGGCTTTTATGCTGGCAGTATTATCTATCCTATCAGGAGCTAAATTTGCCACAGCTATTTTAGTATTGGGAGTCCCCAGCGCTGATTTCATTTATACTTTCTGGCGGAGAGTGTTATCTGGCCGCTCTCCTGTTTGGGGAGACAGAGGCCATCTGCATCACCGGTTATTGGATTTAGGTTGGTCTCACCAGGAAATCTCCTTGTTTTATATCCTGGGATCTGCTATTTTAGGCTTAGTTGCGGTTTTAATTGATGTCCAAAGTAAGGTTTTTATCTTATTAGGAACTCTCACCGCCATTTTACTATTTATTTTATGGATCAATTCATTTGGGGACTTATTAAAACAGTCAGACCCAGACAATGGATAAAAAACTTTGCCCTATTTGCTCCATTGGTGTTTTCCGGATTATTATTTGATCCAACTGCTCAAACAAAAGCATTTAGCGCATTTTTACTTTTCTGTGGTTTCTCCTCTGCTACTTATCTTTTAAATGATGTTTTTGATATTGAAAGAGATAAACTTCATCCATTTAAAAGTAAGCGGCCGATTGCTTCAGGCCTGATCAAACCTTACTTTGCTATAGGATTGGCAGCTTTATTAATTTTTATTCTTTTACCGATAGCTTTTAAACTATCGCAAGCCTTCTTTTTAACAGCAGTCACCTATTTAATATTGCAGCTGCTTTATTCAGCCTATTTAAAACGAGTTATCTTGCTGGATGTGATGGTAATAGCAGCTGGATTTTTACTCAGGATCTACGCCGGAGTTTGGGCGATTGATGCCCATTTAAATGTCTGGTTTCTACTATCTGTGACTTCTTTTGCCCTATTTTTAGCCATTGGTAAAAGACGTTCAGAACTAACCTTAATGCAAGCCCAAGCCTCTAAACACCGGGAGACTCTTCTCCATTATCCAGAAAATTTGCTGGATATTTTAACCTCAATGTTTGCCAATTCTACATGGCTCACTTACGCGTTTTTTGCCTTTTTACAACCACCAATTATAGCCCGTAACTCAATACTAAATATTTTAGGCCAACTTGACATTCCTTTTATTGAAGCTAAATACTTAATGATCACTGTCCCTTTAGTGATCTATGGTGTCATGAGATATCTTTATATCATCTATGAGAAAAAGGAAGGTGAATCCCCGGAACGGGTCTTAATTACAGATAGACCTCTACTTATCACTGTTCTTCTTTGGTCAGGGATGATTATTGGCATCATCTATTATTTGGGTTCATGAAAGTCATCCTGGAACGAGCGAAGCGAGTGATAGGATCATAATATATCAGGGTACAAATCTTTAAATTCTAGGTTTTTACTTTTAATTAAATCTAGTTTCTTTCTTCTAAGTAAATTTTTAATAGCTTTTTCTCTTTTGATAGCATTTTCTGGATCCCGTAAAACTTCAAAATAAACTAACTTATCTACATGGTATTGTTTAGTAAAACCATCCACTAATTTATGTTTATGCTCATAAACTCTTCTTACCAAATCATTAGTAACCCCAGTGTATAGGACTGTATTTGTAAAATTAGTCAGGATATAAATATAATACTGCTTCACTCTTATATTTTAACAGTCATTCTGGAGCGAAGCGATGAACGTAGTTCTCGCTAACGCGATAGAATCTATAGTATTAGAATTCCTTGAATACTAACTTCGAAGTATTAAAAAACTTCTCAGTAAATTTAGTAGCTTCCTCGTAAGAAAACGATTTGCAAGTATAGATAACACATGATAAGAATTTTTCATTAGTCCAAATATACAAGGCTATACCAGAATCTATTAGAGATACAAATGCATCGAAACCTTGATTTATATCTTTACCTTCACCTGATGGGGAATGAATTACCGGTTCTCCATAGATTCTTAAATTTAATGTACCTGCAAGTTGTAACAAATAATCCTTAATGGTTTTTTCAGTTACTTCAATATTATAGTTAGCTTCAATAAGAAGTCTTTGTCTAGTTATTTGAGGTGCAATATCTTCCATAGAGATATTTTACCAGAAGAAGATCCTATCAGCCACTTCGTGGCTTCCAGGATGACAGCATGTTACTCCTTTTTCTCTACATATGTCTTTGAGACATAACCTTCTGTGCCATTAGCCAATCTTACCCGATCCCAGGAAGCCAATTCCTCTAAAAGTACCAACTCATCTCCAGGCAACACTCTGGCTATTTCTTTGCCGGCAGTAGAAGCTTTATCCCTCACCCTTAAAAAACCAGGATTAGGAGAAACTGTATCTTTTACTACTACTGTCGGAGTTTGGGTAGTAACTGGAGTGATAATAGTAGTCAAATCAGCTTCAGATAATGCCAAATCAGCGCTTAAGGTTAAATTATAGCCTGCTGGCAAATAAGCCCTAATGTTCCTTTTTAGATAATTTGAGTGGTTAATGCTGAACGTATGTTCTCCAGGTCCAATATCAATAGCTTTAGGTGTTTTACCATAAAACTTCCCATCTATTTCTATCTCTGCCTCAGCAGGGTTAGAAATTACCGTTACACCCTGGCCTTTTTCCAGAGTTAATAATTCTCCGGCTGAAGAGGTAATCTCTGAGGCTAAATCACGGTTTACAACCGTCAGGGTTCCACCATTTAACTTAGTCTTCCCAGACCATGACAACTCTCCTGATTGAATTTTAATTACGTACTCTTTATTTTGCAGTTGGGTATTTTCATAAGGAGTAACACCTACCTCTTCGTTATTTAAAAACACTTGGCCTCCATCTGGAACAGATAAAACTCTAATTCCAGCCTTTTGAGTGATATTAAATAATGAACCTAAAACTGGCTGACCAAAGCGTAGAATTAAAGCAAAAATACTCAAGACTACCAATATTAAAAGAATGGTTTTCTTCATCATTTAATTATATACTACTAAATTTGACTTTGAAGGATATTTCTGTTAAAATTCCTCCTTGTTTGCCACCAAGGCAAACTTTCTTTTGAAAAGGCATCTAAAAAGCCTTCTGTCTAAGGGAATTTATAAAAGGGACGCCCTAAATTTTAAGTTTCTGAACATCAAGCCAAGGCTTACCAGGGGGTTGAAACGGCTTAAAAATATTGTTACTCGAACTACCTTTGCAGGAATGCTAATTTTTTATTCCTTGGGACTGTATCCAACATTTAATTTTCCACCTATTGCTCAAGCCAAAGTTGTAGCTTTCGAAGAACAAAAATATGAAATACTGGCTGAAACCCTTACACAGCCTATTAATTTACCCCACCCGGGTTATTTATCAACTAAATTTTCTGCTTACCATCCTGGCGTAGATATAGCTACTGGTTTAGGGATGCCTGTTCATCCAATTTCAGATGGCATAGTTACCGAGGTTAATTTTGGCTTCTGGGGATATGGTAATCATGTAATCTTAACCCACCCTGATGGGTTCAGGTCTCTTTATGCTCATCTGGGCAAAGTTTATGTTCAAAAAGGGCAATCTGTCACCGCTGTTTCAACCCTAGGAGAAGTAGGTATGACTGGCCGGACTTCCGGGCCACATACCCATTTAGAAATTACCAATAACGGCGAATATATTGACCCGTTAACAATTTTACCTAAAATAAGAGATTATCCAATAGAGGGTGATTTTAAAAAAGTAAGTGGTGGAGGGCTGTTACACAAAACCCTTAAGCTTGATCTCCGACCATAGGAGGAATCACGCTCAAGAAGCCACCAGGGCGACGCAGCGTTACCTAACTAACTATTTCTCCTTCAACACTAGACACACTGCTTGGCCGCAATCCATATTGCTCCCTTTCCCTATTTATTAACCTCTCCAGTAAATTTTTAAGTTCTAGTGGATAATCTACATATTGCAAAATTATCTCATCCTTACTCATCCCGGCTGTATTTATAATAATGTTCCCATGATGTAAAATTAATCTATCTATAAATGATTGATCGACCTCAATATGAGTGATTTTATCAAATAAGGCCGCAGTCAGTTTCACTGCAAATAAGCCTTTTTTGATCATTACTCTCCTGGTAGTAAATAAATACCTGTTGGCATGATACAGATGCAAACCTTTGATGATAGTTGTCAGTAACATCAAAATTAACATGCTTACCCCGATTACTATTTTTTCAAAACCCAAAAACCAAGTCACTCCCCCTCCTATCACACCAAAAATTATCCCAGGAAAAAGAAAATAAAAGATTATTTTATTTCTCATATAAGCATGTGACAAACCAGTTATTAAAATTAATTCTTCATCTTCTGATAAATATTTGGAAAAAGTTTGTTTTTGTTTTAGGGTGGGTGAATCCCGGTAATGAAACTTGGCCATTAACTACAATTGTAGCAGATTAATACTCACCCATGCCGGGGGTTGGCATTGCTGGTGCTTTTTCTGGTTCAGGTTTATCAGAAATTAGAACATGGGTAGTAGCAATCATAATAGCCACAGAAGCTGCATTTTGTAAGGCAGACCTGGTTACTTTCACCGGATCAATTACTCCTGCTTTTACCAAATCCTTAACTTTACCATCACTAACATCCACTCCTATATTCCCTTTTTGATCTAACACCTTAGCCAATGCCACCCCATCATCCATCCCGGCATTTTGGACTAATCTTCTAAATGGTTTATCTAAAGACTTCTCTACAATAGTTACCCCCAAAGTTTCCTCATCAGACCCTGTTTCTATATTTTTTAAAGATCCTGCCACTCTAATCAAAGCTATCTCTCCTCCGGGCACAATCCCTTCCTCAATTGCAGCCTTGGTTGCAGCCACAGCATCTATCACTCTTTCTTTTTTCTCTTTAAGCTCTACCTCTGTTGCAGCCCCTACATTAATTACTGCTACTCCCCCGGTTAATTTAGCTAATCTCTCAGATAGTTTTTCTTTATCAAATTCACTATCAGATGAATCTAGCTCACGTCTAATTTGAGAGATCCTAGCTTCAATTTTCTTCTTTTCACCCTTACCATCAACTATTAAAGTATTATCTTTATTAGATGTTACCCTGCCTGCTCTACCTAAATCTTCTATCTCTACTTCTTCAAATTTAGTTCCTAACTCCTCAGCAATTACCCTGCCTCCAGTTAAAATAGCAATATCTTCCAGCATCTCTTTTCTTCTGTCCCCAAATCCGGGAGCTTTAACTGCCAAAATATTAAATGCTCCCCGCAGTTTATTTACTATAAGAAGTGCCAAAGCTTCACCTTCTACATCATCAGCAATAATTATTAAGTTTTTAGAAACTTGAACGAATTTTTCCAAAAATGGCACTAAATCAGCAGCACTAGATAACTTTTTATCTGTAATTAAGATAAATGGGTCCTCAATAGATGATTCCATTTTGTCTGTATCTGTCACAAAATAAGGGGAAACAAAACCTTTATCAAACTCCATTCCTTCTTTATAATCTACGCTCATTTCAGTAGTTTTACCTTCTTCTACCGTCACTACCCCATCTTTACCAACTTTTTGCAAAGCCTCGGCTATTAAATTGCCAATTGTAGAATCTGCAGCAGAGATAGTAGCTACTTGGGCAATCTCTTCAGTAGTAGTGACCTTTTTACTCATTTTTTTAAGTTCTGAAACAATAGCCTGAGCTAAAATAGTGGCAGTAGTAGTGCCATCCCCAGCCACATCATTGGTTTTGGAGGCTGCCTCTTTTAAAAGTTGGGCTCCCATGTTTTCAAAAGGATCTTCTAAATCTATTTCTTTTGCCACAGTTACCCCATCATGGACTACATTTGGAGCTCCCCATTTTCTATCAATAGCCACATTTCTACCCTTGGGACCTAAAGTGGTAGCTACAGCCTCAGTTAAAGTATTTACACCTTTTAATAATTTCTCTCTTGCTTCTGCATCAAATTTTAATATTTTAGCCATATTAGTTTTCTAAAATTGCCATTAAGTCATCAAACTTAACCAGCTTTAGTTCCTTTCCATCTATCTTTATTTCATCCCCGCCCCATTTTTTATAAACCACTTTATCCCCAATTTTTACCGGGCATCTCACAGTTTTTCCATTTTCCATGACCATCTCATCTCCACAAGCTATTACAGTTCCCTGAGCTGGTTTTTCCTGGGCTGATTCTGGTAAATAGATTCCGGTAGAAGTTTTATTTTCTGCATCAAAAGGTGCTACTAATACATACCCCATTAAAGGTTTAACTAATAATTTAGGACTACTATTTTTAATCTTTGGCATATTTGGAATAGGCAGAGGACAGGAACGTTAGAAGTTATACACTAAATTAGCAGACCTTGTCAAGCCTTGCTGGAAACTTTTTTAAATTTCATTAAAATATTTTCCCGATAATCTTGAGGGTGAAAATAGAGCGCCCCTTCTTCTATCCGCTCTAAACCTTTTGGTTTTTTCATAATCCTCAACTGAAATTTCTTGGCAATATTTTCTAGAAAGGAGGCAAAGTCAACAGCAGTCAAAAAATGTGGTGCAGCTAACCGTGCAGTCGGTTGGCGGTTAGCTAACCCCAAGCGAGCGACTTGGTTGCGCGAGCGGTTTTTTGCGCGTTGACGAGCCGACTCTTGTACACTACTTATCCAATTTGGTAAAAATTTAAAAGCCCAATCATTTTCTTCTAAATACTTCTCGTATATCCCATCTTTTTGCCACAATACTTTCATTTGCAATACTTCATGAGCGGTGTATAAATCTTGTCTTTGTCTTAAACAATCTTCCTCCAAAATTACATTACAACAGATTTTCCCGGCTGCTTGCCTTAAACCATCCCCAACTCTTCTTCTCTGCCTTAAAATTTCCAAAATCCCTAAAATCAACATCCTGGAAAGCCATAATTTATTTTTAGAAATTACAATAAACAAATCTATGTCATCAATTTTGCTAACATTTTCCATTGCCAATCCCCCGGATATTCCTACTAGTTTTATCCAGGGAATGATTTTTAAAAACATGCTTATTAATTTAGCTTTTTGAAAATATTCTTGTGACTTTTTCCTACGATGTTTTCTTTTTAAAACCAGGCCTTCTTTCTTCTTTAGAAAATAAAAGCCACCCTGATTCTTAATTCTAGATTCATGGTCCAATTTCATCAGGGCTTTCTCCACTTGCCTTAAAGTAGCCTTCTTTCCAATTAACCATTTATGAATCTCCCAAGCCTTTAGCGGATAATCAAAAAGATCTGCATATATTAAAGTTTTTAAAACCGCTTTCTCCATGATGGTAATGTAATATACTGTATACCATGCTGCAATACCAAAATGATTTTCCGCTTAGCAAAATTACCACTTTGCACATTGGTGGACCGGCTAAAAAATTTGTTTCAGTCTCTTCTAAAGAAGAATTAATAGAAGCTATCCAATATGCCAAAGAAAATAATTTAGATTTTTTAGTAATTGGAGGTGGGAGTAATTTATTGGTTTCAGATAAAGGGGTAGAAAAACTAATCATCAAAAATGAGATCGTTGGTATTACTACCTCGGAGGTGAAATCACAAAATACCTCAGAGGTGAAAGTCAAAAGTGGAACAAGTCTGCAAGATTTGGTGGATTATGCTATTACCCATGGGTTATCAAATTTACAAAAATTAACTGGGATTCCTGGCACAATTGGTGGGGCAGTTTATGGAAATGCCGGAGCATATGGCCAAACTATTTCCGACCATATAATTAATGTTGTCATTCTAAACGAAACGAAGAATCTAATTACTTTAGCAAAAGAGGAATGTGGCTTTGATTACCGGGATAGTGGATTTAAAAGAAACAAGTCTATTATTTTAGAAGTTACTTTTCATTTAGAAAGTGAGAATCCAACAATCCTGCAAAAAGAAGCTGATGAGGTTTTATCTCAAAGATTAATTAAATATCCCAAAGGGATTAAATGTCCTGGTTCTTTTTTTAAAAATATAGTGGCAGAAAAGTTGCCAAAAGAGATTTTAGAAAAAATTCCCCAAGATAAAATAATGTTTGGTAAAATACCAGCCGGGTACTTACTGGAAAGTGTTGGGGCAAAAGGACAAAAATTAGGTAATATTGAAATTGCCAATTATCATGGAAATTTATTTATAAACCAAGATAATGGCACTGCCAAAGATTTTTATAATCTGGCCAAAAAATATACAGATAAAGTCAAACAAAAGTTTGGAATTACCCTAGAACCAGAAGCCCAATTAATCAATCTTCCCTCCCTATCCTAAAATAGTTTTAATAGATTAGGACACTCTTTGGGCATTTCATTAAAATGGCCTTTGTCGTGTTCTATTATAACCTCTGCTCCTAATTTTTCCTCAAACAATTTTCTATTTTCTTCTAAAGGGACAAACGGATCGTTATCTGAAAAAACTGCCACAAAAGATTTAGCCTTTTTTTGGACTTTATCTAAATTAAGTGGGATATCAATCCAAGGTTGGGCAATTAATTGCTCTTCTTTTGTTAATCCTTTTAAATAAGAGCCAAATCCGGCCACTAAAATAACTTTCCCCACCTTTTGCCCTGCTGGTAAACCTTCTAAAAATCTTAGAATTGTTTGGCATCCCAGACTATGACCTAAAAGTACGTCATCTTCTCTGACTTCACCCACCGTTTTCGCTAAATATGGTACCCAATTTTCAATTTTTGGATGATCAGTTTCAGGCATTACAGGTGCAACAACCTCATACCCTTTTTTAACCAATTCATCTTTAAACCATGGAAAGAAATCCCTATCAGGTGACCCATTCCATCCATGAACAATAATTACTCTTTTCATATTCCGTATTTCTCCAGTACTTGTTTTACTCCACTATCCACTGTTTGTAAAGCTGATTCTATACTAGTTCCTTGTAAAATGGAATTTATTCCATCTTCAAAGTATTTTATCATCTCATCATTTAATCCTTTATCAAAAGTATTAGAATTTAAATACCAGGATTTATAATATGGACCCTGATTTACAAAGGCTCCAACTATTGGGTCAGTACTAATCTCTGCTGCCAGATCTATCCTGGAATATGGTTCTCCAAATAATCTGATTTGAGAAGCTTGAGAATAAAGTAATCTTTGAATCTCAGTTGTTGTTAAATATTTTATAAACTCCCAGGCCTCTTGTTGATGCTGACTTTTTATAGACACCCCTTCTGCCCAAAATGACCCCCAATTAATATTTCTACCTGGCAACTGTGGCACCGGAGCCACTTTAAAATTTAAATTAGGGTTTATTTGCCTTAGTTCATGAACCCGCCACGAAGGAGCCAGATAAAAAGCTAACCTGCCAGTAGCAAACATTTGAGTGGAAGAAGGTAAGTTAATATCCCAGGTCTTTCTTCTGGGATCTGTTACAAATCCAGTGTAAAATCTCATTACCTCAACTGCCCCCAAAGAGGTAGGAGAGTTAATATCCACTCCTGGTTGTTGTAACATCAAAAGCCCTACAATATCCGACCAATGGTCCACATTAGAAGCAGTCCCCAAAGAGGCTCCGGCAGTTTGGATTATTCCATTACCATCTTTAACTGTAATTCTACTGGCTGTATTTACAAACTCCTGCCAACCTCTGGGAACTGGCAAACCTACATTATTTAATAGTTCTTCATTATAAAAAAGGGCCAATCCATCTATCTCAATTGGAGCTGCCAAAATTGAGCTGTTTTTAACTAAGGTTTCTTCTGCCACTGGATAAAAAGTATTTCTAAATTCAGTTAAACTAAAAACCTCTTGTGGAACTGGGGCTAAAATACCACTAAACATTGGTAGCCAGGAGTTATGGATTCTAAAGATATCCGGCCCCAATCCTTCACTCACCTGTGTTTGAACTCTGGTCCGGTAATTTGTTGATGATTGCCTAATATAAGTAATATTCACATCAGGCTTTATTTTTTTATACTCTTCTATAATAGGTAGGATTAAATTTTCTTCCTCCCAAAGTCCCCAGTAAGTTAAGTTAACCGAACCAGGGGAAAGAGGGTTCTGCTCAGATAAATCTGGGCCAAATCTCCAAAATATGAAACCTAAGATAAAAGCTAAAGATAGAACAACAATTATAATCTTCTTCATTATGAGCTGGTATTCCAATTATACTGTAAAACAATTACAATATGCCTGTGAAAATTCCAAAGATCAAATCTCAAATTTCAAACAAACTCAAGAAAACCAAAGTAGTTAATTCCCTGATGGTTATTTGTTTGGTAATTTTACTAATTATTACCTATCAGGTAATTTTTTCAGATAAATTTTTCCCCAGAATTTATATTGGGGATACCAATATTACCTTCCTAACTCAAACCCAGGCACAAAGGTTACTGGAGAGTAAATTTTCCAGTAGATTAAATACCCTACTGTCACTAAATTACCAGGGTCAAAGCTATATTATAGATCTGACAACAGTTGAGATAAATTATTCTCCTTCTTTAGATGAAGCCACAAATTATGGCCATCAGGAAACATTAGATCAAAAATTAAAAGACCAATTTAACTCATTATTTTTTAAAAAAATCCTCACTCCCAAAATTAATTTAAATTTAAGTAACCAATTTATTGAAATCTCAAAAAAAGTTGACAAATCCCCTCTTGATGCCACTGTCTGGGTAGACGAAGAAAACCTAGTTCATATTAAAGATGGAGAAAATGGGATAATTTTAGATGAAGAAGGGCTTAAAAAATTAATTGAAAACTATTTAGTTTTTGGTACTCCTATAGATGAGTTACCGACCAAAACTCTAGAGCCAAATTTTACCACTTATGAAGCCCAAAAGGCAAAACTGGCTTTAGAAAGTATTAAAAGAGATCCTATTAAACTTAATTTTAAAGACCAAAAATGGGAGATAGACTTACCTACTTTATATTATTTGTTAAATTTAGAGAAAAAAGATGAAGAATTGTTGGATAAAAATAGACTTTTTACCTTTTTACAAGATTTGGCCAAACAAATAGATTCTCCGGTCCAGGAAGCTTTATTTAAATTTGATCCCCTGGCTCATAAAGTCACTACCTTCAAACCCTCACAAGTAGGCCAGCAGTTAGACCAGGAAAAAACTATTATTTTAATTAATCTTGCCATAGATAACCAAAGAGCAAAAAACATTACCCTGCCTGTTACTATCACTGAACCCAAAATTAAGACTGCCCAAGCTAATGATTTAGGTATTAATGAACTAATCGGCCAGGGTATTTCTCATTTTGCCGGTTCTATTCCAAATAGGATTTATAATGTAGGCTTAACTGCTTCCAGATTGGATGGAGTCTTAATCCCACCAGAAGAGGTTTTTTCTTTTAATAGGACAGTTGGCGACGTATCTGCTGACACAGGATACAAACAGGCTTATGTTATTAAATCTGGCCGGACAGTCTTAGATGATGGCGGAGGAGTTTGCCAAGTTTCTACAACTCTTTTTAGAGCAGTATTAAATGCCGGGTTACCAGTAGTTGCCAGAACTGCCCATGCTTACAGAGTAGGATATTATGAGCAAGGTTTCCCTCCAGGTCTTGATGCTACAGTTTTTCACCCCACAGTAGATTTTAAATTTAAAAATGATACCAAACACCATATCTTAATTCAGGCTACTATAACTGGCACCACTTTGACTATAGATTTATACGGCACCTCTGATGGTAGAACAGTAGAGCTTTCAAAACCAGTTGTTACTAATATTACCCCTGCTCCTCCAGAACTCCGGCAAGATGACCCAACGCTACCTAAGGGAGAAATAAAACAGGTGGATTGGGCAGCAAATGGAGCTACAGTGACCTTTACCCGAAAGGTTACCCGAAACTCTGAAGTTATCCACAAAGAAGTGTGGAAATCTAATTACAAACCCTGGCAAGCTGTATATTTGGTAGGCACTAAAGAGAATTAGTCGTCAAAAAAAGTTTCTGCTGTACTTCTAAATTGTAATTGAGGAAAAATCTGATAAATCACTTCTAAAGCCTCTGGCGGGATATCACAACTAAGTACTACTGATTCATGGCTCGGAATAAAAACCCCTCTGCGGGTTTCCTCTCCTTCAGGAAAGATAATTTTTACTCCATCAGTATATCGTTGTATGTCTATTTCTTTCATTAAAAAACCTCTTCTAAGAGAGGTTCATTTTGCATTCAGCCTAATCCTCCCTTACGGGTTGGGTGTAGCACCTTAGGTTTGCTAGGTTGCTGGATGGATCAATGAGCCAAATCTCTCCCCATCACTCTTGATTTATTAAATTTATTAAGTTGTAATTATTACTTTAAGATAATGCTAGATAGCTGTCAAGCTGCAAGAACCTCTGTGAGTTCCTGTTTAATACGGTTAGGATCTGTAGAAATAATTTTAGTACCCATCATTTCAAAGCCTCCAATATCAGAATTCTCATGGGTTGGATCACCTCTGCTAACTATACTGATCACTACTCCTGGCACCTTACCCCAATCTCGACCATTATAGCTTGGTGGTCTAAAACCAATCATCAGGTTAAATGCTGGACTAACCCTATCCATAAAGTACCCATAGAGCTTGTATAAAAATCTTCGGGTAGGAAGATCAAATCTGTCTGCAAAAACAACAACTTCAGCCTCTTTCTTAGGAGTTAATGAAGCAAAAGCTTGAATACCACTACCCACTTCTATATCCAACCCTACTATCTGATGTGCCCTATAAAGATCATCAAAGTAATTTCTGCCACCAGTTTTAACATAATACCAGTCAGCATTATCTAAGTATTCTTCCATATCGCCTTCATGCCTACCAGGTCTGGCTGCCATTTGAGCATGGCCATGATCAACTGTTCCTCCAGCTTTCTTTAGTTTATTTTCAACAATACTATGATGAACAGCTTCTGGAGATCTTACCTCTGCAGCCTCATGCCACTGGTCAGCTACTTCATATCTATCAAAAAATATAGCTTCAGAAGGAATAGCTAAAGGATCATGATCAAATATCAATATTCCATGAGTCTGGGCAGACATATATAAACTGGCCGTAGTTACATTATACCTGCCTTCAATGCGCCCTTGGTCATTAAAACGGTTTTGAGGAGTCCTTTGTTGATAGTTACAGAATTGATTTCTGTGTAAGGTACTGGCAATTGCTAATCTAAGTTGGGACAGATCACCTGGCTCCGGTAACCTTCTAGCTCGTTCTCGATTGAATACTACTCTATTATGATTCCAGGGATTGTATGGCTCTATTAATAGCTGTTTATCTAAACCATCAAATGGGAGACCCCCAAGATCAAGTTCTCCTGTATGTGCCCTAACTTCTAATATTTTGTTTGGACCGTGAAATAATTGTGCTTCATCGCCGGAAAGTCCATCCACCATTTCAGGTAATTGATCAATTGTTCTTGTTTCAACAGCTACTGCCATATTTATGGGCTGTATATATCATTAGAATTTTTCACAGTACTTTGTCAAGTGGGGTATAATTAAGTTAATGCGTTTCTTTATTGCTCTGGAAATACCGAGTGAGAATATCCCTTCATTTCAATCTATACAAGCTAAACTGCACACATTAATTCCTCAAGCAAAAATTACAGATTTGGATAAAATCCACCTGACATTAGCCTTTTTGGGAGAGCAACCGGATGATTTAAGAGATAAATTAGTTGAAATCATCAGAAATGCTGTAGCAGATATTCTCCCTTTTGAGGTAACTCCAGCCTATATTGATGGGTTTCCTAATATCCATCAGCCTGATATTTTATGGGTGGGAGTGAAGGAAGATATAGATAAAGTTTTGCTGATCAGAGAAAGAATAAAAGATGGCTTAGCCAACTTAAATTTACCAGTGGATGAGAGAAGATTTATTCCTCATATTACTATTGCCAAGTTCAGTAGTCCTATCAAAGTAGATCAAAAGTTAGAGGTGAACTTGGAAAAACTAATGGCTCAAGCCTTTGACCCAATTAAAATCTCCTCCATTAAACTCTTTGAATCAGTCCCAAACAAAGGCTTCCACTCCCACAACACCCTAGCTGAAGTTAAACTTAAGTTAAGTTAAAATTTTATTTCAACTGTTTCCAAGCTGGACTAGCAAGAAGAGATTTCATCTGGATAATAGCAATTTCATTTAGTTTCATAATTCTTTCTGCAGAAGAAAGTCCTTGACGGATAAATTCAGCATTAAGAGTTTCCATATTTGC
>CAZFZP010000002.1:332-48683 GCA_964523515.1 uncultured Gammaproteobacteria bacterium | reverse complement strand
TGAATGGGCAAATATAGATAAGTCATTTCCGGATACATTTGTTTCCGGTCAGAGCCAGGAAACTCTGGTTTCAGCATTTCAAGAAGCCATGGAAAACAAAATAGGTTCAACAAATAAAATTATCTGGAAGAAAAAATCACAACAAGCAGGATTGACTGGACAACGGCATTTAAAATGGCATGGGAGATACCCTTGTGTTTTAATAAATCAGATAGGAATTCATTTTTCTCTATAGAAGTTGTACCCACCAACACCGGCTGCCCTTTTTCATTTAATTCTGCCACTAAATTAGCCACCGCAGTATATTTAGCTGTCTGGGTTTTATAAATTGTATCCGCATGGTCAATTCTGACCATTGATCTGTTGGTTGGAATTACTACCACATCCATTTTATAAATCTTGCTAAACTCTTCTGCTTCTGTAGCAGCAGTTCCAGTCATTCCGGCCAACTTTTCATACATCCTGAAATAATTCTGCAAAGAAATTGTAGCTAAAGTTTGACTCTCCTGTTGTATCTGTACTTCTTCTTTAGCCTCAATAGCCTGATGTAATCCTTCGGAAAACCTTCTGCCTAACATCAATCTACCGGTAAATTCATCTACAATTACAACCTCTCCATCCCTTACTACATAATCGCGGTTTTTCTGGAATAAGGTTTTAGCCTTTAAAGCTTGTTCCAAATGATGTAAAGTAGAAAAATCTTTTTCATATAAATTATCAACACCCAATAATTTTTCTACTTTTAATACTCCGTGTTCTGTTAAATGTGCACTCTTTTGCTTTTCATCCATGACATAGTCAGTGGCAGAGGAAAGTGCTTCAATAATTTTGAAGGCCTTTTGGTATTTTTCAGTAGGCTCCTGAGCTGGAGCAGAAATAATTAAAGGAGTCCTAGCTTCATCAATTAAAATAGAATCTACCTCATCCACAATGGCAAAAAAATGCCCCCTTTGAACCTTATCAGATAACCTTAAAACCATATTATCCCGCAGATAATCAAAACCAAACTCGTTATTAGTACCATAAGTAATATCAGCCTGATAAGCTTCTTTTCTGCTAATGGATTTTAAATGCTGCAACCTTTTATCTTCATGTACAGGGTCTTTAAACCTAGGATCATAAATAAAAGCAGCATCATGAACTATAGTAGCCACACTAGCACCCAAGCTATGATAAATTGGTCCCATCCAACCACAATCCCTTTTAGCTAAATAATCATTAACTGTTATTACATGCATACCTTTTCCAGTAATAGCATTTAAAAATACTGCCGGAACAGCAGATAAAGTTTTACCTTCTCCAGTCCTTTGCTCAGCAATTTTACCTTGATGCAAAGCAGTGGCAGCCATCAATTGAACATCAAAATGACGTTCACCTAACTGACGTTTGGCTGCTTCACGGGCAGTGGCAAAAACTTCAGGAAGCAAATCATCTAAACTAGCACCTTTATTATATTTTCTTTTAAACTCTGTAAATTTTTCTTGTAAGGACTTATTAGTTAGTTTGGAAATCTTTTTTTCCAAATCATTTACTTTATCTACAATTTTTTTAAGTTTACCAATCTCCCGCTCATTTGAATCTAATAATTTACCAAATATTCCTAGCATATTGAGGTTTAATTATAACTTTCGAATCATTGACAAGCAAATGTATTTTCTTTACACTAATTTATATAGATATAATTTGCCCATGAATAATTCAAATGATCCCCAAAATCCAACTCAACCGGATTTAAGTTCACTTTTTACCACTCCAGTAAATCAGGACACCTTACCTCCTACTCCAACGCCTGACCCAACTCCCACAGCTACTATCGAACCGGTTGCACCGCCAGCTCCAGCTGTTTCTAGCTGGCCTTCAGATACTGTCTTAACTCCTTCACCGGCAGTACCAAATCCTACATCAACACCAGCTTTAGATATTTCTCCAACCCCTGAACCTATGCCTGTTCCTCCAGGTTTACCACCTATTGATTCTACTCCCTTAACACCTCCATCAATGCCGGAATTAACTCCAATTGCCACTACTCCATCTGAAGCTGTTATACCACCCTCTCCAGACTGGAATAATCCATCTACATCTACAAATTTACCCCCTATGCCGGATTTAAGCCCTCAACCTGAAACTCAAGCTGCACCTACACTTTTAGAACCAGCCCCAACCGACCTTTCTCATTTAATAGAACCTAATACAGCTACAATTCCTACTGATAATTATGTGGATCCTTCACCACTCACTCAACCTGAAACTTTAATAGTCCCTCAAAACGGAGGAGATACTACACCGAGTATCCCAACTGCTGACAGTAATAATAAGATTCCTAGATGGATCCTGGGTTTGGGAGTAGGACTTTTAGTTGCTGTTGCAGGAGCTTCTGCTTATTTTATATTAGGTATTGGACAAACACCGGAAACAACTAGTTTACCAGCCACCCAACAAACTCAACGGAGTGGATCAAAAACTCTACCTGCAGCCACTCCAAAACCACAATCTTCACCAGCTGCTGCGACTACCTCATCTGGATTTGGAGATTTGACT
The DNA here is from genome assembly GCA_964523515.1 of uncultured Gammaproteobacteria bacterium. Taxonomy (GTDB): domain Bacteria; phylum Patescibacteriota; class Microgenomatia; order Daviesbacterales; family UBA10151; genus CAZFZP01. Next base: position 46,145 of record CAZFZP010000002.1, on the reverse strand, counting down.
GAATCTAATGGAACCGGACAAGCCACTTCTGCTGCAGAACTACTCAGACAAAGACAACAAGAGACACAATAGACTCAATGTCACATCTTTAAATTAAAAACTTCTTTTGCATTTTTCCAAAAAACTAATTCTTTTTCTTCATCAGTCATTGGTAACCCTTTAACAGCTTCAAGATATTCTTTCTGATTATACAAAGGCCAATCAGTTCCAAAGAGAAATCTCTTAAAATCGCCTATAAAGACTTTAGCATCTGTTAATTGCTTTATAAAAACCCCTACATCTTCTTCTTTAATTGGTTTATATTCTGTAAAGTAGGCAGAACAATCTACATACACATTAGGATTTTTTAAAACTACTGCAAGACAATCTAAAATCCAAGGATTACCCATATGAGCAATAACTATTTTTAGATTAGGAAATTTGTTAGCTACTTCATCTACATTTAAAGGGTGAGAATATTTTAACAAACCAGAAAATCCCGTTTCCAATACTCCTGTATGAAAAATTACCGGATATCCATTTTCTTGGCAAAATTCATATAAAGGAAATAGCTTGGGATCTGCGGCCAGATATTCATCATATCCTAAATAAAATTTTACACCATAGATTTTCTTTTCCTTTAGATGACAGATTAAATTACTCAGTTGTTGTGCATCAAAAGTTGAAAAATCTACATTACCAATCACTTTTAAACGATCAAAATTCTTACAGGCTTCAATTATTTTCTCCGTAGAAGATGGTTCACCACTACTACCATATGCAATGACCAGGGAATAATCTATAGCTGCTTCATCCATAGCAGCAATTAGTTGATCAGCAGTCCAATTTTTACGGTTCATCTCGCCGATATGGGCATGAGCATCTATAATCATTTTTTAAGTCTAATTTCAGAAAAACCAGTGTATTTTTGCAGCACTTCTGGGATTTTTACAGAACCATCCTCTTGTTGAAAATTTTCTAAAATGGCAATTATTGCCCTGGATGTAGCAACCAAAGTTCCATTTAAAGTATGAACATATTCGTTTTCCCCATCACTGCGGTATCTAATTCCTAGTCTTCTGGCTTGATAATCAGTCGTGTTAGAAGTAGAAGTTACTTCTCCATATTCTCCCCGGCCCAGCATATATGCTTCTAAATCATATTTTTTTGCAGCTTGGGCTCCTAAATCTCCTGTACACATTTCCAAAACCCTGTAAGGAATCTCTAAACTTTGCCAAAATTCTTCCTCCAGTTGAAGCAATTCTTCATGTATTTTTTTTGAATCCTCTATTGATGAATAAACAAACATCTCTACTTTAGTAAACTGATGGACTCTATATAAACCCTTAGAATATTTGCCATATCCTCCAGCTTCTATTCTAAAACAGTGTGAATATCCAGCATATTTTTTAGAGACTTCTATAACTTCATCGCTGTGAAATCCTGCTAAAGTTACCTCAGATGTGGCAATTAATCCTAAATTACTTTCTTCTATTTTATAAATTTGAGCTTCTGGGCCTTTTGGCAAAAATCCAGTTCCTAAATAATATTTTTCTTTGGCTAAATCCGGAGTAATAATTAATTGATATCCTTTTTCTCTTAAAAAATTTAGTCCATATTGGACTAAAGCCAACTCTAAAATTGCCCCCTCATTTTTTAAATAATAAAATCCAGCTCCTGCCACTTTACTGCCTCTTTCAAAGTCAATAATATCCAAAATTTCTCCAATTTCTACATGATCTTTTGGACTAAAATCAGGTTTTTTTATTTCCCCTACTTCTTTTATAACTTTATTATCTTGCTCACCGCGGCCAACTGGGACATCATCAAAAGGCAAATTAGGAATTGCACTTAATTTTTCTATAAACTCAATTCTAACTTTTTCTAATTCTTTCTCCAGAACTGGTAATTTACTTTTAATCTCTTTGCCTTTTTCTATATTTTTTGAAGAAGCGGCATTATTGCGTTCTGCCCTTAAAGAATTAACCTGCCCAACTAGTTCCCTCAACTTCTTATCCAGATTCAATACTTCATCAACACTAGCGGTAGAATAACCTTTATTCTCAATACCTTTTTTAACTTGATCAGGATTTTCCCTTATAAAATTTATATCCAACATAGTTACAATCCTAACTCATCTGCTATTCCTTGCATAGCCTTTAGAGCTATTCCAATAAATTCTTCTAAAGGGATATTTAATTCTTTTTCGCAAGTTGAAATCTGATCTCTATTGGCTCCAGCTGCAAAACCTGTTTGTTTAAATTTTTTCATTACTGAAGAAACATCAACTGATGCTAATTTTTTGTCAGGTCTAACTAAAGCTACAGCAGTTATTAATCCAGAAAGTTCATCTGCAGCATATATAGATTTCTCCATTAAGTTATCCCTTGTTGGTTTGACTCCTTCATGATGGGCCTTTATTCCATTAATAATTCGCTCAGATGCACCAAGTGGTCTAATTTTTTCTTCCGTTACAAGAGTATGTCTCTTCGGATCTTTATCTATTAATTCATAATCGCCGTCATGTAAAAGTCCAACAATTGCCCATTCTTCTTCATTAAATTCTTTGGACTCCAAGGCCAGGCCTTGCAAGGCTGAACGATCTTTTAGATACTGACACAAAGCTCTCATGATTGCTTCCACTGCCAAGCCATGCTTTCGTAAGTTTTTATTTTGTAACATCTCCGTCATTAATTTATACGCTTCTTCTCTAGTCATTTTCCTCTCTTTTCTGGTTTCATTGTCGGAAATAATATCACATCTTTAATAGTATGTTGATTAGTTAAAATGGCTACAAATCTGTCAATTCCAATTGCCCATCCGGCTGTAGGTGGCATCCCATATTCCAATGCCCTAATATAATCATTATCCAAAACTTGATGTTCCTGTAAACCCTCTCTTGCTAACTTCATCTGTTCTTGCCAAAGTTTTTTCTGTAGAATTGGATCATTTAATTCACTATAAGAATTTGTCAGTTCCATCCCCATGCAAACCAGTTGTAAACTTTCTGATTTAGTCGAGTCATCTGCTTTTCTTTTAGCTAAAGGTTTCATCTCCGCCGGATATTCTATTACCAAAGTTGGTTGAATAATTTTTGATCTGGTAGTTTTTTTAAATAGTTCGTCACAAAGTGGTCCAAAACCAACAACTCCTTTTAAATCCAACTTAATTTTTTTTTCTTTTATTTTTTTAAGTAGCTCATCTGCTGTATTAGCTTCATCTAAATCAATTCCTGCATTCTCTTTAACTAACTTTGTGAAAGTAGCTATTTTAAAAGGAGGTTTAAAATTAAGTTTCTCTCCTTGATATTCAACTGAATAACTTCCAGTAACTTCTTTAACAATCGAAGAAACAAACTCTTGGGTAAAAGGGATCAAATCATTGTAATCTGCATAAGCCCAGTAAAATTCAATCATTGTGAATTCTGGATTATGATGACGGTCTATCCCTTCATTTCTAAAATCTTTACAGATTTCAAAAACTTTCTCATATCCCCCAACAATCAATCTTTTTAAATAAAGTTCATCTGCAATCCTTAAATATAATTTCATACCTAAAGCGTTATGATGGGTGATAAAAGGTTTTGCAGTAGCCCCTCCATAAATCGGTTGCAGTGTTGGTGTTTCAACCTCCACAAATCCTTTACTCTCCATAAATTTTCTAATTAAACTTACTATTTTATGGCGGGTATCAAAGACATATCTCACCTCTGGATTCATAATTAAATCCACATACCTTTGTCTATATCTTTCTTCCACATCTTCTAAACCATGCCAGGCAGAAGGAAGTGGTCTAATAGATTTTGTTAAAAGTCTAAAGTCTTCAATATTAACTGTTATTTGTCCTGCTTGAGTTTTGATTATTTCTCCAGTTACTCCAATAAAATCTCCTATATCTAAATTTGGAATCAAATCAAACTTTTCTCCTCTTAACTCTTCTTGTTTAAATAAAAGTTGGATTTTTCCACTTACATCTTCTATATCTGCAAAAGCAATTTTACCGTGAGGCCGAAGTGACATAATTCTACCTACCACAATCACTTTTTTACCCATCATTTTTAAGGCTTGGGAAATAGTATGTTTACGGTTGAACTTAGCAGGATAGGGATTAATTCCTAATCTTTGAATATTTTTTAATTTTTTCAGCCGGTCTTTTTGCACATTCAAAGTCATTATGGATAAAGTATACTTGAGGCTCTTATATTAAGACAATATCTAGATAACAATCTGGTCTACCAAAGCATTAACCTGTTGATATGTCAGCGGCATACCATAGCATCTTTTGAGAAACTCTTTTCTTTTTTCGGGCGTAGCTAACCTTTGCGCAAAGTTTCTAAAATCTACAATACCTACACCATAAACATAATAATAAGTTCTTTCAAGTTGTTCCTGCCACCTAAATCTAAGTTCACTCTCAATCTCACTATCTGTTAAAACTCCTTTTAAAAGATCTTGAGTATACTGGGAGGCTTCTAACATTTGATCACCTGTACCAGAAGTATTAACCATAATATGAGCATTGCTTAATACCATCTCCCGAAGTATACGCCAGGAATAGGCTAATCTACCGCGGTCGCTAATTTCTAAAAGATCCGGTAAAAATTCCGGCAGGGTTTGTGCCAATCCTTCCCCTAGATACCATTCTGAACCATGTAACGTACGGACTCCCAGCTCAGGGATAACTTGTCCGGCTGCTATTTTAGCCTTTAATACTCCTAAATCAAGTAGGTGTACAAAAAATTCATGGTGGGCAAAATATTCTTGGTCTCCCTCAAGATAATTTCTGCTGGTATTAATATTTAATGTTGGTGTGCCATCCCGGTAATATGCTTCCATCCGAATTACTTCGTCTGGTCTATAGTTTGCAACTATCAGCTGAGTTGGTGAATAAAATCTAGAATCTAACCCTTCAACGCCCAACATAGAAATCATCTTTGGTAACTCCCTTTCTATGATAGTTACCATTCCTTGGCTTATTTGTTCCGGAGTGAGTCCCTTACTATTTCTATAGCTTAAAAAAGCTTCTGCTAAATTTGTACCCGGGAATCTATTTATCTCCAAAATATCTTTGAGTGATTTAGCTGCATCTTCAATATCACCTTCATCAAACCAACGAAGTGGTACCCCCATGGTATTATTGATGTATTCTGCCAATTGAACCGGATACCGCAAACTGGCTAGATAAACATCAGAAGCTAATAAATCTGCATGTAAGGTTCTTCTTTGATCCAAAACCGGTAAGGTATCCAAAAATCTGCCGCCATCTACCATTTCCTCAAAAGGAGCTTTGAGTTCTCTTACTGCTTGCTCTACATCTTCCCGGCTACTATATCTTGATATATGTCTCCGATCTACACCTGATACATCAGAATCTATTATTTGTCTTTTCTCAGGCCTGCGTCCTTCATATTGTTGCCAACCTCTAAAAGTAGCAACTACTGACTCAGTCCTACTATGGCTAAATAAATCTGTTTCTGGCATTTTCTCCTTTGCTTTGGCTATCATACGGAATTTCTATATTTTTGGTATTAGTTTTAAACATTTTGAGATATCCCCATATTCTGCAATTAAACGCTTAGCATCCTGGTAATCACCAAATGCCAATATTTGATCTAAAAGAGAAGCTAATCCATTTAAATCTATAAACATCTTGGTGAAATTAATCCAAGAAATGCCATTTCTCTCCCTTAAAGACCCATGTTCCAGGAAGTAATTTATCGCTATTGCATATCCATGGCTATAATGCATCATACTTTTTATGTCCTTCGATAAAATAAAACTATCAAAAGCCCTGCTCAGAAATAGAATCATAATAGCTTCCAGCTCTTTCTGAAAAATCACATCTTTCATCAGCAGTGAACCAGCGCTCTTTACTGCCAAAACATATGATGCCATCTCATTGATAACCGGATAAAGCTCTCTTAACCTTGCTTCTGCATCAGAATATTTAACCTGTAGAGTAAAAATTTCTCTAATTAGTAAAAGTTTTTGCGATGCGCTTAGTAATAACTCCGAATTATAACCCTTTTGGAATGTAGATTCAAATATTTTCTTGAATATCGGATAATGGATCTCTTCAAAATTGTATTTCACTATATTGCTTAAAACAATAACTTGGCTACCATATTTTTCTACTAAAGAAGGATCATTGGGTAAATCCATACCTGCAAACAAAACCCGTGCTGAGAGGCCGGCTGAAATAGAAGCTTGATCTATCCTAACCTGTATCATATTAGTTGGAATTATTCTCTGCGAAAAAGAAAAGGACTTTCTATGTGATGAAGTAATTATATCTCTTATTTTTAAGGCTTCTTTGGTGGCCTTGGAGTCAATAATTCCTACTATAGCACTATAACAGGTTTTTTTGAAAAATAGGCTATCTTCATATCTTTCTATCGGACCAATTATGATATCAATCTTGTAGGGCTTCATTGTCAACCAATATATATCTGCTGCCTCATAACTGCCACTTTCTAATGCATCAGCCTGCACCTCCAGTCTACTGGCAAAATTTTTGTTATCAGTTAAAAAAGCTGCTTCTTTAAGAAATTTGATTACAGGTTTAAGCTGTTTGGCATATTTAATGTGATACGGGATAGCTTCTAACTTTCCATTCTTCTTCCTTTCCACAACAGTATAGGGACTTAGAATCAAAGGGTCTTCTTTATAGGCCGATAATATTTCTTCCCTGGTTATATCATGAGGATAAAAATTAGCGCCAGGATAACGGTCATTGATTTGCAGACCATAAATAGGACCAACTAATGCTGCTGCTTTTTCTAATTTAATCAGCACTTTTTTTTCATTATCTGATAAATTATTTTTAGAAACTTTGAATTCTCTAATAAGTTTATGTGCAGTCATATTATTTAATCTCCAAAACTTTTGCCTTGTATCTTACTATTGGTGTAGATACTTCCACAGTCTCGTCTACTTTAGCTCCCAGCAGTGCTGAACCTAAAGGTGATTCATTGGAAATTCTTTTTTTTGAAGGATTTGCTTCAACTCTACCCACAATAGTAAACTGATCTGTTTCTCCTTCCATCTCAATTTTGATGGTGGAACCTATCACCACAAAATCACTTTTGATTTCTTTAATAATCTGCACATCCTTTAGTGCTTTCTCTAACTCTCCAATACGGTTCTCTACCAAAGCTTGATCCTCCAATGCAGCATCATACTCAGAATTTTCTGATATGTCACCAAACTCTCTGGCTCTTTGAATTCTTTCCGCTATTTCAACTTTCTTAATATTCTTAAGATAATCTAACTCTTTTTTGGATTCTTCCAATCCTTTAGCAGTAACATAAGCACCTTTTATTTTGGTTATTTGTATCACTATGCCGAAATTTTAAGGGAGCGCCTCTCAATTGTCAATCATGACGTATAAATGTATAATTTGTTACATGCCGCCATCGTCTAGTGGCCTAGGACGTCACGTTCTCAACGTGAAGATCGCGGGTTCAAATCCCGCTGGCGGTACTTGATTATTTAGTGTAATTGTTTACAATTATTTAAATGGATCCAAATGCTAAAAAAGTATTACTAGTTGAAGATGAACAGTCTATTAGAGAACTTTATACAAGGCAATTTACTAAATCTGGATTCTTAGTGCAAGCTGTCGGTGACGGACAACAGGCCTTACAAGTATTAGACACTGAAAAATTTGACCTGCTGCTTTTGGACATCATGCTTCCAGGAATGAATGGATTACAAGTATTGCGGGATTTTAAAGCTAAAAACCCTACTTCACCTATGAAAGTAGTATTACTGACAAATTTGGGGCAGGATAATATCATTAAAGAAGGATTTTCTATGGGGGCAAATGGCTATCTGATCAAAGCTTCCTATACCCCTGACCAGGTAGTCACAGAGGTCAAAAACATCCTAGCTTCCTAAATACAACCTGAACCTCCACTCCCGGAGTGGAATTGAATTGACAGACCTGGAGTGGAGGTTTAAACTATAATTAATGCCCTATAGATTAATCCCTTTTGCTAATGGAGAAATCTATCATTTATATAATCGGGGCCTAGAAAAGAAAGATATATTCACTCAAACCCATGATTATTCCCATTTTATAAAAACTTTCTTTTATTATCAGATTCAAAATCCTAAACCTAAATTTTCTCTTTTTAGGCATTCTTCATTATTCTCTGTAGATCCTTCTAAAAAAATTGTTGATATTATCTGTTATTGTCTAATGCCCAACCATTTTCATCTACTTATAAAACAACTTAGAGATGGCGGGATTTCAGAATTTATGAGGAGGTTTATCTTAAGCTATATAAAATATAGAAACCTAAAATATAATCATCAAGGACCTCTATTTAATGGACCTTTTAAGGCTGTCAGAATGGAAAGTGATGAACAATTTATTCATGTCTCAAGATACATACATTCAAATCCATCGGTATCTCTTTTAATAAAGGATTTAAATCTTTATCCATGGTCTTCCTATAAAGCATATATTGGATTAGAGAATAACCCAACCCTAGCCAAGGAAGAAATACTTGGATTTTTCAAATCACCAAGTGATTATCAAAAATTTGTTTTAGACCAGACTGATTATGGAAAAACACTGGAAGCACTTAAACATGGAACAATTGATGAGCATTAACTTTGAACCTCCAAACCTGGTTTGGAAAGACTAAAATATCCTCATTTCTTAATTACTAGGAGGCTGGAGGAAGATCTGGTTCATAACCATCTTTGGCCAATCTGAAATTTAGAACATCCTCTATTCTGTATAATGGATGATTCAGAACTAATTGCAAAGCTCCAGGGGTTTCTTCATTAACTGAAATAAGAGCTAACTTAGGTAATTTGTCAGATGGTCCCTCAAAACCCACCTCTTCTGCGACTATTCTGCATGCTTTTGCTTTATCCCCCATTACAGCCCTCGCTTGAGTAAATAATTCTATTATTATATATTCACCTTCTGGATTTGACATGTTTAAATCAAGAATGGCACTAATAGTAAAGCTACTATATTGATGACTTTAATCATGGGGTTAATAGCAGGGCCGGCTGTATCCTTGTATGGATCTCCAACTGTATCACCGGTTACTGCAGCCTTGTGAGCTTCTGAGCCTTTGCCACCCAATTTTCCAGATTCTATATACTTTTTGGCATTATCCCAAGCAGCTCCTCCTGTAGTCATAGAAATAGCTACAAATAGACCTGTCACAATTGACCCTACCAATACTCCCCCTAGGACCACCGGCCCAAGCATAGTACCTATTAAAATTGGAGCTACCACTGGAATTAAGGCTGGAATAAGCATCTCTTTTTGAGCCCTGGCAGTCACAATCTCCACACATTTGGCATAATCAGGCTTAGCAGTACCCTCCATAATCCCCTTGATGGATTTAAACTGCCTTCTCACCTCTTCTACCACAGCCATTCCTGCCTTACCCACAGCCTCCATAGCAAAAGCTCCAAAAAGATATGGCAAAGATCCTCCAATAAACAAACCCACAATCACCTTGGGATCAGATAGAGAAAAATCCAAAGCCTGACCTACAGCCACAAACTCTTCAGAATAAGCAGAAAAAAGCACCAGGGCAGCCAAGGCAGCAGAGGCTATTGCATAGCCTTTAGTAACTGCTTTGGTAGTATTTCCCACTGCATCCAAAGGATCTGTAACATTACGGACCTTTTCCGGTAAATTAGACATTTCAGCTATCCCCCCGGCATTATCTGTAATAGGGCCAAAAGCATCAATAGCCACCACAATTCCAGCCAAAGATAACATAGCCACAGCTGCCATAGCTATGCCATAAAGACCAGCTAGGGTAAAACTAAATAATACTGCCGCAGAAATTAAAATCACCGGGGCAAAGGTTGATTTCATAGAAACAGCCAAACCAGCAATCACATTAGTTCCATGTCCAGTACTGGAGCTTTCAGCAATGTGTTTAACTGGGCTAAATTGAGTTCCGGTGTAGTATTCAGTAATAACTACCATCCCGGCTGTTACTAAAATGCCAATCAAAGAAGCCAGATATAAATTCATCACACTATATAAGCCATTATCTGCCATTAAAGATAAGGTCACTGGATAAAACAAAATTGCACATAAAATAACTGTAGCAATCAACCCTTTGTATAAAGCTCCCATGATATTTTTACCACTTAACCTGACAAAGAAACTGCCTGCCACTGAGGCAAAAACTGCCACTGCCAAAATAACCAAAGGGAAAAGTAGGGCATTAGCATAAAAAGGCATCAAAAGTTGCCCTAAAATAATAGCTGCTATGGCTGTTACTACATAAGTTTCAAAGATATCAGCTGCCATTCCGGCATCATCACCAACATTATCACCTACTAAATCAGCAATTACCCCGGGGTTTCTGGGATCATCCTCCGGAATACCAGCCTCTACTTTACCTACTATATCTGTACCTACATCAGCCCCTTTAGTAAAAATCCCTCCACCAAGCCTGGCAAAAACTGAAATCAAAGAGCTACCAAATCCCAATCCAATTAAACTTCTTACATCTAAAGTATATTGATAAAATCCATAAACTGCCAAAAGTGCCAAACCAACTACCAAAAATCCAGTTACAGCCCCACCTTTATAAGCTAAAGAAAAAGCCTCCACTAAGCCGTGTTTGGCTGCCTCTGCAACTCTAACATTAGCTCTGACAGCTACACTCATGCCAATAAATCCGGCCACAGCAGATAAAACTGCCCCCAGCAAAAATCCCAAAGCAGTATTTTGTCCTAAAAATTGATAAATCCCCAAAGATAAAAGGGCTGCCACCCCTGCTACTACCAAATACTGTCTTTGCAGATAAGCAGCAGCGCCTTGTTGAATAGCTTGGGCGATTTCCTGCATTTTCTCATTACCAGCTGGTTTATTTAAAATTTCAACTATTAAATAAAGGCCATAAAAAATGGAAACTCCCACAGAAGTCCAGATAATGTTATTAATATTATTAACAATAAATTCCATGGAATCTTAAGGCAGTAGTACTAGTTTACCCTGAGGGAGGCACAGGGTCAAGCACTAAATTTTAAGCCATTACTGGCCGGGGGATATGTAAATTTTTTGATACTGAATTTGGAGATCTTACTAAAGCCACCTTTAATACTTCATCCATTTGTTTGGCAAAGACAAACTCAAGATCATCCATCACATATTGAGGAATATCCTCTAGATCTTTTTTATTATCCGCTGGCACGATTACTGTCTTTACTCCAGCCCGGTGTGCTGCCAAAACTTTTTCTTTCAACCCCCCAATTTCCAAAACTCTACCTCTTAAGGTAACTTCCCCAGTCATAGCTACATCCCGCCGGACTGGAATCTTAGTGAAAGCTGAAACAATAGCCGTAGTTAAAGCAATACCGGCAGATGGGCCATCTTTAGGGATAGCGCCTTCTGGAACATGAACATGAATATCGTATTTGTGATAAAACTTCTCATTTAAACCTAGCTCATACCAGTGAGATCTAACATAGGACATAGCTGCCTGAGCTGATTCTTTCATCACATCACCCAGATGTCCGGTTAATTGTAAAGTACCTTTACCAGGCATTAAAGTCACTTCCATAAATAAGATATCTCCCCCAGATTCCATAACTGCTAAACCTGTAGATATGCCTATTTCATCCTGGGTTTCTGCTAAAAGTGGCAGAAACTTAACCGGCCCTAAGTATTCATGTAGATTATCTAATGAGATTTCGTAAGTTTTTTTTATTGACCCCTCAGCTATCTTCCTGGCTACTTTGCGCAAGATTGAGGAAATTTCTCTTTCCAAATTTCTTACTCCAGCTTCTCTGGTATATTGCTGAACAATACCATGGATGGCTTCATCATTAAATTCGATCTGATTTTTCTTCAAACCATGGCTTTCTACTTGTTTAGGAATTAAAAATCTTTTGGCAATATGGAACTTTTCATCTCCGGTATAACCGGCATAACTGATAATTTCTAAACGGTCCCGCAAAGCCGGGGGAATAGTATCTAAAATATTGGCTGTTGTAATAAACATGACATTTGATAAATCATAAGGCACCTCCAGATAATGATCTGAAAAAGCATTATTTTGTTCAGGATCTAAAGCTTCTAATAGGGCTGATGAAGGATCACCCCTAAAATCCGCCCCAATTTTATCAATTTCATCTAACATAAAAACCGGATTAACCTTACCGGCTTGTTTTATGCCTTGAATCATCCTGCCAGGCATAGACCCAACATAAGTTCTTCTATGACCCCGAATCTCTGCTTCATCTCTGATACCCCCGAGTGAAATTTTGACAAATTTCCGGTCTAGCGCTCTAGCAATAGATTTACCAATAGAGGTTTTACCTGTGCCTGGAGGACCGACAAAACAAAGAATAGGACCCCTGACCTTACCAGATAACTTATGAACTGCTAAATATTCAATAATCCTCTCCTTAACCTTTTTCAAACCATAGTGGTCTTCATCTAAAATCTCCTGGGCTTTTTTAAGATTTATTTTGGTATTCCTGGCCTCTAAACTCCAAGGTAAATCTGTTAACCATTCTAAATAATTTCTAATGTAGCCTGCCTCAGGGTTATAAGTAGACATCTTAGCAAGTCTATTTAACTCTTTTTTAGCTCTTTCCATTACCTCTTTTGGCATACCTGATTTTTTAATCTTTAATTCAAATTCATGAATTTCATGATTTTCTCCACCTTCTCCTAATTCCTCTTCTATACTTTTCATTTGTTCCCTTAAAATAGCCTCTTTGGTTATTCTGGAAACCCGCTCTTGAGTTTGAGAAGAAATTTTTTGAGAAATTTCTAAAATCCTGATCTCTTTAGCTAACAACTCTGAAACCCGTTGTAATCTTTCAATAGCTATGACAGTTTCCAAAATTTGTTGTTTATCAATGGTCTTAAAATCAATAGCCTGAGTGATAGAATTCACTAGTTGGTTTGGGTCATCTGTATAAGTAAATAAAGACCAATTGGCAAAATTACCAGTCTCAAACATGGGGCTGCCACCTAGTTCTAAAAATCTTTTGAGTTGCTCCCGGACAGTTCTAACTAAAGCTTCAATGCCTTCAGTTTTTTCATATAATTCAGGTAATTCTTCAATTTCTGCTTCGAAATAAGGATCTACCTGAGTAAAGCTTTTAATATAAACCCGGGCAATACCTTCTGCCTGCAGTGTATATTCTCCATCTGGATTAATAACTACTCTTCTGATCAAACAAACCGTACCAACTCTATAAAGATCTTTTTCAGCTGGTTCTTCTATCCGGAAATTTTTTTGAGTCACAAAAAGAATTAATTTATCTGAATTCCAAGCAATATCTAATGCTGCCTTGGATTTAGCCCTACCTGAAATAATTGGAACAGAATTACCAGGAAAAATCACTGTATCGCGCAGTGGAGCAACTGGCATAGTAGAATGGAGTTTAATAGGTTGTGATGCAAATAATTTAGGATTTTCCATATAATCTTATTTTAGCAGTGTAACAATGTGACTGCTAAAAGTCAATACCCTTTTTAGCCATGATTCCTTTTTTAAAAGGGTGTTTTATTTCTTTCATTTCAGTTACCAGATCTGCTATTTTAATAAGCTGCTTTGATGCATGATGACCTGTCAATATTAAATCTATCCTAGCAGGTTTGTCTGTAATTAACTTTATAGTTTGCCTGATATCTAATATTCCGGATGCTAATGCCCCGATTATCTCATCTGCTACTATAATATCCCATTTATTAGATACCATCTCCTTATATAGCATTTCAAAAGTCTTTAGGGCAGCTTTTTTATGTTCTGTTTTGGGGACTTTACTACCTAAGATATTTAAAAATCCTTTACCTCCCTGGATAATTTTAACCAAGGGTGAGAGTTTTTTTACTCCAACTAACTCTCCGGTAAACCAAACCTTACCAAATTGGATTATCAAACACTTTTTTTTATAGCCTACAGCCCGCAAAACTAGTCCCAAAGCAGCAGTAGTCTTACCCTTCCCCTCACCAGTATAAATAATTACTAAGCCCTTTTCTTCGCCCTTTTCTTCATTCATCCCCCTATTCTAACAAACTTAATCCCATATATTGCTTCTACATCGGGAGTGGAAGTATATTGACACATCGGGATTATTATTTTATTCTGGGCCTATGCCTATAAGAATAACTCCCCTAGTAAGTGGTCAAATTTATCACATATATAATCGCGGGGTTGAAAAAAGACGTATATTCGAAAACAAAAGAACATATAAAAGATTCTTGCAAACAATCCAGTATTATCAGTTAGAAGGACCTAAACCTAAATTTTCTAATTTTGTAAAATATAAATCATTCAATCCAGATTCTAATAAAAAAATAGTGGATATTTTATGCTATTGTTTGATGCCTAATCATTTCCATCTACTTATTAGACAGTTCAAAGATGGTGGAGTAAGCGAATTTGTAAGGAAAATAAGTGACAGTTATACTAAATATTACAATATTAAATTTGATAGAGTAGGCGCATTATTTCAGGGTCCATTTAAAGCTGTACTTATAGAAAATGACGATCAATTTGTGCATATTTCCAGATATATTCATATAAATCCAATTGCTACATTTTTAGTTAAAAACTTAGATGAGTATGAATGGTCTTCTTATAAAGAGTATACAAATAAAGTAATGAGTGAGATCTGTACCAAGGAACAAATCTTAGGCTTTTTCAAAACCCCACAAGATTATAAACAATTTGTTTTGGATCAAGTTGATTATGCGCAAAAATTGGAATTAATTAAACACCAGCTTATAGATGAAGAGATTTAACTTCCACATCGGGAGTGGAAGTAGTTTTAACATCTTAAACAGAGATTCCGAAACAAGTTCAGAATGACAACGGGATTATCCTTTCACTTCTAGAAAGGGTGGAGCTATATCTACTCCTAATAAATTTGGGGTATCAAACGGACCATGCTCTTGAAGACTATCTTTAATTCTATTAATAGTAATAGCTACCTGTGATGGATCTTTTTGTAATTTTACTGCAATATCTTCTATGGGTGTGCATTACCATAACTAACCAGGATATCCGCATATGTATCTCGATTCTGTTTTAGTTCCTCTATTGTGAAAGGATTGTGTGAAGGCAAGGTTTCTCTAGCCATGGGAACCTTATATCATCTGGAGAAATTTAAGTCAACACTTAGAGTAACCGCAGGTATGGCATTTATGACAACCCTCTTCTATGACAAAAGTAGCAGATCCACACTCCGGACAAAGATCAGCATTGATTGGACTGGAAATCGGTAATTGGGTAAAGTCAGCTCCATCAACAACTGGGTCAACCACTAAACTTAAAGGTATCTGCTCTTGAGTATCATCTGTCGCTTCAATAGCCAAATCATCAGCCAAAGCTTTGGCAATAGCATCAGCTAAACTGGTCACCCTATCTTTACCAAATCCAACATGAGATGCTCCACCAATCCCCCTTAGCTGAGAGATAATCTTCTCGGCTACTTTACGGGGACCAGTACCATTGTTCCTAGATAGCCTTAAGGAAAGTGAAACTAATCTGCCAATGGCCTCTGCATCAGCCATAGTATGCATTCCACCCTTACCAATTGCTACAAACAGTTCAAAAGGTTGATTTTGCGCATCCCGGTTAACTGTCACAAAAGCCTCCCCTAAGGGAGTTTGAATCCGATAAGTTCTACCTCGCAGTATCATAGGCCGGTGTACAAAACTATCTTGTGCATCTGAATGAGCAATACCGTCACTGACATGAGTTTTATCAATACCATTACTATGTGGTGCTTCAACTATCCCTCCCACTGCAAAGTTATTTCCTCCAACCAACTGGTCATAATAAGACTTATCCTGTTTGATTTCTAAAACCTGCTTCTCCCTTGACCCATCTCTGTAAATTGTAATCCCCTTACAACCAGTCTCATAAACTAACCAATAAGCGTTACGGACATCCTCTATTGTAGCCTCATGAGGGAAATTAATAGTTTTAGAAATAGCATTATCAACCTGTTTTTGAAAAGCGGCTTGAACCTTAACATGCCAATCCGGAGTAATATCATGGGTAACTACAAAGACTTTTTGCCATTTTTCAGGCACTTCAGAGAGTCCTTGAACAGAACCATGGTTTTGTTCAATTTTTTCCATTAAGCTTACAGAATAGAAACCTTCTTCTTGGGCTACTTTTAAAAAGAACGGGTTAAGAGTAAAAAGTCTTTTACCTTCAATAGTGTTTTTGGCATAAGATAAACCAAAGTAAGGCTCAATTCCAGAAGAAGCATCAGCCAACATAGAAATAGTCCCTGTTGGAGCAATCGTAGTAACAGCTCCGTTTCTTATTTTTAAATCTTTACCCAAAAAGAATGGGCTTTTCTCATCATAAATAGACCCTTTCCAAGCTGGGAAGGGATTTCTGATTTTAGCAAGTTCTACGCTAGCCTCTTTGGCTTCTTTTTGGATAAAACCCATAACCTCTTCTGCCAATTGTAATCCTTCTTGTGAGTTGTAACCAACTCCCAGCTGCACCAGCATATCGGCAAATCCCATAACTCCCAAACCAATTCTCCTAATTTTTCTGGTCATATCAGCAATCTCTTGGATTGGATAATTATTCATATCTAAAACATTATCCAGAAAATGAACTGTTTCCCGGGTCACTTTACCTAAAGCTTTATAATCAATCATGTTGTCTTTGACAAATTTACCCACATTAATAGAGCCTAGTGTACAAGCATCATAGGGAAGCAACGGTTGTTCGCCACAAGGATTAGTAGCTTCAATCATACCAATCTGCGGGGTAGGATTGGCTCCGGAATTATTAATCCTATCAATCATGATCATACCCGGATCACCATAGTGCCAAGCCAGTTGGGTTATCAGTAAAAATACCTTCTGGGCATTTAATCTATCTGTTGCATCTCCTGTCCGAGGGTTAATTAATTCATAACCTTCTCCCTCCGCTGTAGCCCGGACTAAATTATAAAGTTTACCTACTCCATCCTCTACTTTTTTAAGCTTTAAATCCACATCCCTAATCGCTTGAGCCTGTTTGATTTCTTCAATAATTACTTCCCAATCAGGCTCGCCCGTCACAAATTTACTATCTTTTTTAACCTGTTCCATCCACTCTTCAGTGACTGTAACCGAAATATTAAAATTGGTCAAAGAAAATTCATCTACTTTCATTACTGCAAAGCGCAAAATATCCGGATGGGTAATATGCATAATACCCATATTAGCTCCACGCCTAACTCCACCTTGTTTAACTTGCGAAGTGACATCATTGTAAGCTTGTAAAAAAGAAACTGGCCCTACTGTTTTACCACCTGAAGATTTTATTAGATCTCCATAAGGGCGGAGTTTAGAGAAAGAAAAACCAGTCCCACCACCTGATTTATGGATCATCACCATATCCACTAAAGTTTTACCAATTGATTTCATATCATCTTCAATCGGTAGCACAAAACAAGCTGACAATTGTTGCATTGGTTTGCCGGCATTTAACATAGTTGGGGTATTTGGAATAAACTCCTGGGAGGCCATGATTTTATAAAACTTTTTGGATTGAGAGATTTGGTCTTCCCGGGACGGGTTAAATAATAAATCTGCACAAGCAATGTTGTAAGCCACTCTCCAAAACATATCTTTGGCAGATTCTATTGGCTTACTATTATGATCACGCCTGGCATAACGGGTCTGGGCAATGTATAAAGCATTTTCAGATAAAGCTGGTTCTTCCAAATCTAAGGGAGTTTCAGGAATATTTTTACCAATTTCCCAAATTTCTTCTAGTTTTTTGGTTTTTTTAGCCATATTTTTCATTCAATTAAAAATTTGAGCTCTTTGGCAAAATCCTTTGGATCCGCAAAACTCCTATAAACACTGACAAAACGAAGGTAGGCAACCTGATCTATTTTTTTTAATTCTCCTAACACCCATCTACCTAATAAAATCGAAGGTACTTCCCGCAAACCCTTCGACCGGATTTTGCCTTCTATTTTATTTACTATTTCATTACTTCTGTCAATACCCGGCCTTTTTTCTAAAGCTTTTAATATCCCTGCCTTAAGTTTATCTTGATCATAAGATTGTCTCCGACCGTCTTTTTTAACAACTAAAATGTCTACTCTTGCCAAAGTTTCATAAGTGGTAAAACGCTTGCTGCATTTTAAACATTCCCGCCTACGGCGTATTTCCCCACGGCTCTGCGCTGTTCTTTTATCAACAACTTTATTTAAGTCACTTGTACAAAATGGACACTTCACTGCTTTCTGTAATTACCATAACATGTTGTAATAAGACCTTGTCAATATACAAGATATTGTGGATTAAGCAAATTATTCTAGAGGGGTTCAATAGTAATTTTGGTCATATAGATTAGCTTGATTCATATTCTACACCATCTCTTTCAACTGTCATCTTTTCAATCATCTGGTAATAATAATTTGTAAACCTATTATATAGTTCTCCTAAGGTCTTGATTGGGTGTTTAGTATTTTTCTTTTTTGTTATCAATAAAAGACAAACCTGTAACAAGGTAACAAACTCAGAAACAACAAAATCTTGTGCGCTTGCTAATTTTCTCCAACTATCTTTATTACTGCTAGCATTAATCACCTGCAACTGAGCAAATTTTGTACCAATTGATACCACCGCATGATAAGTTGCCCAGTGAAGCTTGACCTCTTCTAATTTTCCCGGTACAACTGTAATATAGTTGGGCAATCTTTTAAATGCTGCCAATATGTTATTTAAATCATCTTCCGTCAGGCCTGCCCAAACAGCTTTTTCTTTTAAAACATCATCTAATTTTTCTCCAGTATCTACTTCAGTATTTATTCCTTTCAATCTAAAATAATCTGCTAAAGGGTGATCTTTTCCAACTATCTTAATAGCCATATCTCTGGCCCGATAGTGAATATCAAGTTTAGATTTGTAATTTGAATTGCCATAATTTAACCTATCATTCCAATAGCATCCTATATAAATTAACATTGCAATAAATTCTTCTCTAAAATAAGCTTTCTTCCAACCATCACCTGAAATATGGCCAATTGTTGTTTGTGAATTTAGTATATTAGAAACCAAAGCCTGATAATGGACATCATAATCAATCCCACTAATTTGAGCCAGTATTGCAGTCAAAACTGTAATACCTGCTTCACCCTTAGAAAAAATGCCCTTGCTACTTACTTCATCTAAAACCTGAGTTACAAATTCTCTTACTTTAGGATGGGCAATTTCATCATCTGACCCGTCAATATCCCAATCATCTTGGCCAAGGTTGCCAAATACTGCCATCAGTGGTGATTTTCTAACTTTATCATCTGCAAACTCATTCATCTCGATAAAATAACCTAGAGATATACCCTGTCTGACTTGTCTTTTGGAAGTTTTGCTTGTGATATCTATCCCTTCTGGCCTAAGCTTAATTCTTAATCTAGTAATTAATGATTTAAGATTTCCCACCTCATTTAAATCTGGCGGTGAGGCCGGAATAAGAGGAGAATGGCGGAGTAAAATAGCCATTATTTTTTCCTCCTCATTATTTAGAGTAACTGTTTTTTTAATCATTAAGAATGCTTCCTCTGCTACTTGCATTCTTTCAACTACCAGATTATAGGGAGTATCTACTCCATTTAACATTGCCGAGTCATAACTGGC
This sequence comes from uncultured Gammaproteobacteria bacterium, assembly GCA_964523515.1. Taxonomy (GTDB): domain Bacteria; phylum Patescibacteriota; class Microgenomatia; order Daviesbacterales; family UBA10151; genus CAZFZP01. The sequence goes on along the minus strand of CAZFZP010000002.1, from coordinate 26,549 downwards.
CAGCAAAGAAATATGATCACCAAGTGTTAAAATTGGAGTCTCCAGTTCAGTTACCATAACTATAATCCCATAGTATAGATGCTTTGGTTTACTTTGTCAAATTGCCTCTTGACTGACATCAGCAAACTACTTCACAATGAAAATATACCCATGCACCGGTTACTGCCCATAATTGCTGTTTTAATAGTTGCTGTTTTTGCCACTTGGAATTTTGGAGATTTGAGGCGGGATTTAGCTTATAAATTTGGCTTCTCTGGTGATCCCACCACTTCCTGTTGTAGTGAAGCAGAAGTCTTAAGTTCAAATGGGAACTTTGATGAAGAAGCCACTACAGCTATTTTTAATAATGAGGTAATTGATTACCCAAAAACCTCTTTGGCTTATTCTTTCACTCAATCTTTATTAAGCAACCAAAATGCTATTTTGGGAACCACTACCACTGAAGGAGTAGAAAAATGGATCGAGGTTTCTTTAGATGAACAAAAATTACGGGCTTGGGAAGGCAATACATTAGTTCAGGTATTCCTCATCTCTTCTGGAAAATGGGTGTCTACCCCCAAAGGCACTTTTAATATTTGGTATAAAACCAGAAACCAAAGTATGATAGGTGGTTCAAAAACTTTAGGTACATATTATAATTTAGCAAATGTGCCCAATAATATGTTTTTTTATAAAGGCTATGCTATCCATGGAGCTTATTGGCATAACAATTTTGGTCAACCAATGTCTCATGGATGCGTAAATTCACCACTTGCTAATGCGGCCACTATCTTTGAATGGGCTGGTCCGGTAGTACCGGAAGGACAAAATGCAGTCAGAGCTTCAACAGATAACCCTGGCACCAGAGTTCTCGTTCACTAAAAAGCCTATCCGTGAAACCAACGTTTCATTAACTCTTTAAATTTTTCGTGATCCACTATCAGTTCTGAAAATACCGCAAAAGGGAAAGCTATTAAAAAGGCAAAAATAAGCACATTTAAATCTATCTGTCTTTCTGTAACCACAGATATGACTATTAAATCTTCTACTACCCCTAAAATTACTCCAACTATAAAAAATTCTAAAAATCTATTTAACATATTTTTCTTAAGCCGGGCTACTTTTTGGTTTTTTCAAAAGATAATTATAAGCTGCCAAAGCAGCTCTCACTCCGTCTCCTACTGAAATATTATTTTGCCTATAAGGATCATCTGTCACATCCCCTGCGGCAAAAACTCCCGGATGAGAGGTGGTGGCATGTTTAAAATTCACCATTATTTGTTTGTGTTCATCAAGTTGAACCAAATCTTTGACAATTTCTGAGTTAGGGATAGAACCAATCTCTACAAATATCCCTTCCACTTCTAGGTTTTTTTCTTCTCCGGTTTTAATATCTTTAAATTTTATATTAGTTACTAAATTTTCTCCTAAAATCTCCAAGACTTGAGCATTTAAAATAATTTCCTTCAATTTAGGATTTTTTTTAATTTCTTCCAGCGTTGTTTCATCGCCAAAAATAGTATTCCCTCTGTCTAACAGATAAATTTCTGAAGCATAAGGGAAAAGGTCATGCACTGTCTCAAGCCCAGAATTACCTCCTCCTATCACTGCCACTTTTTTATTAACAAATAAAGGCGCATCACAGGTGGAACAAAAAGCCACCCCGCGGCCTTCAAATTTATCCTCTCCTGGAACTCCCAGCCTTCTTCTTCTAGCCCCAGATGCTATCACCAAACTCTTTCCTGAATAAGATCCTGCGTTCGTCTGTACTTCAAAATCACAAAATCTAGTTGGGTCTGGACATTTCATTGATTTAGTCCCTATTGCTCTCTCAATCTTAATTTCTATCTCTGAGTAAAATTTAACATGGCCTTCTAATTTTCTGGCTAGATCCAATCCGGAGATATGAGGTTCACCAATCCAATTCTGAATATCATCTGAAACGATAGATTGCCCTCCAAAAGATTCTGTGATCAGGAGTGTTTTTAATTTCTTGCGGGCGGCATAAATAGCAGCAGCACAACCTGCCGGACCTCCTCCAATAATAATTACATCCATAATTTCATTATTCATTATATTGATACATTTTGTCTAAAAACTAGCTATTTCTTTAAATCTCTCCGGTAAAATTTTGTTTAAAAATTTTTGTTTCTCTTCACCTTGTATAGTACAAACCTCCTGCCAAAGTGCCCTGCCTGCCAGAAATCCTTTTGCCCCAGATTTTGTAGCTACCTCTACATGAGATTTAAAAACATCAAAGCTGTCTCCACCTGACAGAAGTATCCAAGGAGTATCTTCAACTAATTTAGTTAATTCCTGACAACTTACTAAATCCCCTGGAAATTCTAATTTCCAAACATCCGGCACAATCCCCATTTCTTTAAAAACCCTCACAGATTCTATCACCAACCCTGCTTTTAATCCCTCACCATAAGTTACGATCTCCAAGAAAAACGGGAAATCCGCTAATTTACATTCATCTAAAACCTTTCTGGCTGTTTCTAATTGAAATTTGGCGCTTTCTAAATTTGGATTAAAATAAATTAGTAATTTAGCTCCTGATGCTCCCATTTCTTTAATATGAGAAACTGAATATTCCAACTCAGTAATCCTTTCTCCGGATTGATCTGTATAACCGCTTTTCTCAAGAGGTAATAAAAATGGTTTTATTTGGCAAATTTCATGGCAAGCCTTCAAACCCCAAGTTTCATCTATCAAAAGTCCGGAAAATTGAGTATGTAAAGCTACTATAATCTCATTTTTTAAACTGATTATCTGCTCATCAGTAACTGCATCAGGATTGTGTGGATTCATCATCTTCTTAAAAGAACCCCTGTGATCCAAGGCCAGCATCAAAAATTTGCCTGCAGATGTAAATTTATCCAGATTCATATCTCTTTAACAATAATCTTAGCATTTTCTTTCAACCTCTCTTGCATCTTATTATAAGTTAATAGTCCTGCTTGAGGACCAACTTGTTCTACTACAGACGCTCCACTGGCAGCTCCCCACCTCATTGCCTCTTTCAAATCTTTACCATAGAAAACAGCTGCGAGAACTCCTGTAGCAAACCCATCACCGGCTCCTGTCATTTCAACTAGATGAGCTGGGAATATTCCTAGTTGATAATTGTTAGCTCCATCAAATCCGTATGAGCCATCCTTTCCATCAGTTATAATTACCATCTTAGGCCCTAAATCACAAATCCCCTTCAAAAGCTTTTTTACCGGGATCTCTTCTTCCTCTTTAAAACCCAGGATTTTTTTGGCCTCCTCTTTATTCACTATAAAAATTTCTGTTAAAGACAGTAGTTGGGGAATTTTTTTAACCCCTGCCTGAATTTGATAAGTCCCTGGATTATATAAAAGTTTAGCCCCGGTTCTTTGTAAGTATTGAGCCAGTTCAGCAATTAAATTAGATTCTATGAAAGATTTAGATACCGAGGTAAAATATATCCATCTGGTTTTATCCAAATCAGGTAATTTATATTTCCAATCTTGATGATAAACAAAAATAGTTCTTTCCCCCTGGAAGTTTAAAACAGCTGAGTAATTTGACTCCATCCCACTGTTAATTACTACATATCTAGTATTTACTCCTTCTTCTTTCAGTTTTCCAGAAATCTGTTTACCGGAATTATCTTCCCCTAAATTAACGTAGATTGCTGATTTAAGTCCTAATCTACTACCCCCTACAGCATTGTTAGCCGCATTCCCAGCCACCAGATGAGTTAACTTATCAACTGCAATTTTATCTCCATATTTAATACAAAGCTGGCAATTTTCCTTATTAATATCACACTTAACTTCTGCATCATGGATCTGAATAAAAGTATCTATTGTAGCATCACCAACAGAAATCAAATCAAACATCATTTCCTTTCATTCTGATTACTGAAATTACTGCTTTGATAATCTCTTCTTTGGTTAGACCAAATTTTTGAAGTAGCTCTACTGGTTCACCTGATTCTCCAAAATGATCTTGCACCCCAATAATTTTCATGGGCACAGGATAATTTTGTGAAACTACCTCTGCTACAGCAGCACCTAATCCCCCAGTTATCTGATGTTCCTCTGCTGTTACAATACAACCAGTTTCTTCAGCAGCTTTGATAATAGTTTTTTTATCAATTGGTTTAATAGAGTGGCAATTTATTACTCGAACACTAATGTTGTGCGTTTCTAGCTCTTTAGCAGCCAACAGGCTCAAATAAACCATCTGTCCACAAGCTATAATGGCAGCGTCCTTCCCTTCTTGAAAAATTTCTGCTTTGCCAATTTCAAAAGGGGTCTGCTCTGTTGTAATCGTAGGCACTTTATCCCGGGATAATCTAAGATACGAAGGCTTATTATTTTTAGCTATGGCCACAGTAGCCTTTCTCGCCTCAATAGAATCAGCCGGCACCACTACTACCATATTAGGCAGCGCCCGCATCATGGCAATATCTTCTAAAGCTTGATGGGTGGCTCCATCTGGACCTACAGATATTCCGGCATGGGAACCAATTATCTTAACTGGTACATCATTATAACAAATAGTCGTTCTAATCTGCTCCCAATTTCTGCCCGGGGAAAAAGTGGCATATGAAGAGATGAAGGGGATCTTCCCTCCCAAAGCCATCCCTGCTGCCACTGTGGCTAAATTTTGCTCTGCTACCCCTATTTCTACAAACCTGTCTGGAAATTTTTTGGCAAAAGCCTCAATTCTGGTAGATTCTGTTAAATCTGCACAAAGCCCCACCACATTTTTGTCTGCTTCTGCAGCCAAAACCAACCCTTCCCCAAATCCATTTCTGGATGGAACTTGCTCAATATCGCCGTCATATAACTTTGGATTTAAATTATTCATGTTCGCTCCTAATTTTTCCTTGCAAAGTTCTAAGTTGAGCTAAAGCAAGTTTAACTTGATCTTTTTTGGGAGGCTCGCCTGGCATATCAGACACACCAGGTGGAACACCATGCCATTTAAAATCATTCTCCATAAAATTTACTCCTTTACCTGGAATGGTGTGGGCAATTATCACTGTTGGTTTCTCATATATAGCTTTTGCCTGAGAAAAAGCATCTATAATTTCCTGCATATTATGACCATCAATCTCTAAAACATGCCAATTAAATGCCTCATATTTGGCCTTAAGATTTTCAAGGGGCATAATATCCTCTGTAAACCCATCTATCTGAATATTATTTCTGTCAATTAAAGCAGTTAAATTATGCAGTTTATTTTTGGCAGCCAGCATCACTGCCTCCCAGGTATTTCCAGCATCCTGTTCTCCATCAGACATTAAACAAATCACCCTCCATTTAACCTGATCTATTTTCCCAGCTATTGCTAAACCAACAGATTGGGATAAACCAGAACCTAAGGGACCTGAAGTTGTCTCAATTCCAGGCAAAGTAGTCCTGTGGGGATGACCCTGTAACCTACTGCCCAGTTTTCTTAAGGTCTTAAGCTCAGAGATAGGGAAATATCCGGCATGGGCCATAGCAGCATATCTGACCGGACAGATATGGCCATTAGATAAAATTAATCTATCCCGCTCACTCCAATCAGGTTTTTTTGGATCATGATTTAAAATATTAAAATACAAAGCAGTGAATACATCTGCCATCCCCAAAGGCCCGGCGCTGTGGCCAGACCCTGCTTCAACCAGCATTTTGATAATATCCTGCCTGATTAAATTGGCTTTTTCTTCTAAGTTTTTAATTTCTTGGGCAGTTAACATATTAAATAGTATAACCTGATTCTTCTTTACTTGCCTGCAAATGTTCATGAGCACCTTGTTCTATCTCTATTTCAAATTGCTTGATGGCCCGTAGTACCTCTTCCGGGGAATTAACAATTTTATATACCCGGGTTTCAACCGGCCGCACTAATAAATTACCTTTTAGGGCATTCATAATATCCTTCCAGAAATTTCCATACAAAATAAGTGGTTTATGATGCCCAAAATAGATTCTAGCCAAACCCCAAGCCATGGCAAATTCTGACATTGTGCCTGAAGCTCCATTAAAGATCACATAAACCTGACCTTCTTTCATTAAGGTCAGGGTCCTTTCAATATAATTTTCTGTTTTTATTTCTTCATCAATTGGATTACTCTCAATTCTACCTTCAAAATTTTTAGCATCTGTTGGATAAAATGTCACGCCAATTACCTTACCTCCTCCACTCTTGGCGCCTTTACTTGCTGCCTCCATTACTCCTGGCCCTCCCCCATCAACTACTATATAACCAGCTTTGGCTAAAAGATACGCTACCTGGTATGCCTGCTTGTAAAGTTTACTGTCCGGCAAAGCGTCAGCAAAACCGAAGATGGCTATTTGTTCAATAGTTTTGGCCTTTTCAATTGTTGAGTTGCCGCCAAAGAATCTGAAAATTTTCCTCAATGTTTCCATCAGTTAAATGCGAGCCCACTACTAAATAGTCAGCTCCCGCATCTACTACTAGTTTAGCATTTTCTACCCCAATTCCACCATCTACACCTACTAAAGTATCAGGATTCTTCTGTTTTATCTCTTCAATTTTAGATAAAACTTCTGGCATAAATTCCTGACCACTTTTTCCAGGATGCACTGACATAACTAATAATGCATTTATCTCATTTAAAAATAGCTTAACTTTATCAACTTCAGTTTCTGGATTAATAGCCAATCCTACTTCTAACCCCTCTTCTTTTACCTTATCTATAAATTTTCTTATCTCCTCATCTCCAACTTCTATATGTGCAACCAACCTACTAATTCCTAAAAGTTTTAATTTATCCATCCAATTTGCAGGGTTTTCTACCATTAAATGGATCTCAACTTTTAAGTCTGTAGGATATCTAGCAATAATTTCCGGAGCGATACCAGCATTTTGAACAAATTTGTTGTCCATGAGGTCTATTTGTACCCATTCAAACTCTCTACTCTCCTCAATTTTGCGAAGCTTTGCTCTATATTCTTCTTCAGTAACTGCCAGTATTGCTGGAATAATATTAGCCATTCTCTTCAACCTCTTCTAATTTTTCTAACCTTCTCACATGTCTTGCCTCACCGCTGAATTCTGTTTCTAAAAATGCTTTAACAATTTTATAAGCTTCTTCTTCATCTAAAGTATCTGCAGGCAGGGATATCACATTAGCATCCTCATGTTGTCTGGCTTGAATAGCCCGGGGAACATCAAAAACTAGGGCAGACCTAATCCTATCAATTTTATTAGCCACCATATCTACTCCAGCCCCAGATCCACAAAGAATAATCCCTCTGTTTTTCTCCCCACCTACCACGGCATCAGCCACTTTGTGAGCAAAATCTACATAGTCATCTTGAGGATCTAAATGATCATTACCTAAATCTATAACCTTAAAACCTTCATCCATCAACCTCTTTTTTAATCTTTCTTTTAGATCAAAGCCCCGATGGTCAGCTCCTAAATAAATCATAATTCTAATGCTGCATTTATCTTATCCCGGTCAAATCCTAAGATTGTAACTTTACTATTATCATCTTTAGTTATAACAGTAAATGGCACTCCCATCTGGCCGGAAATTTTTATCATTTCTTCTGCTGCAGATGGATTTTTATCTACATAAACTTCTTCAAACTGGATATCTTTAGAAGTTAAATATTCTGTTTCCATCTTGCAAAAAGGGCAAGTAGTAGTCTTATATATCACAATTTGCATATTATCTATTGTACCATGATACATTTGATATCAGTTGACTAAATTTTTAAGGGATGGTATAAATATTTCTGCTTGTCGTAAGATAAGTTTTCAAGAAAATCCGCTACGTGCGGATTTTTTTGTACTCCTGCGGAGAAAGCCACACAGGTTCTGGAACTTGTTTATAATTTCCATTTTTTACTAACTTTAATTCCCCATCTTTTTCTACTAAATAGTAAGCAAATCCATGTAGTTTTTTTATTGCTTCATAATCTGCATGTCCTGGCAAGGAAACCGGATCTGCCTCCTCAAAATTCACAAAAGAATCATCAATGGTAGTAAGCCAAGTATCCCCTGTATTACAAACTAAATGCCCAGTTCCTGCAGGAATAAAAACACTGTCACCTTTTTTTACGCAAATGGCATAAAAACTCTCTATTTCATCATCTATTGGATGATTATTTGTATCTAATTTTCTATTTTGCAAAAGCACAACTCCTTCACCAGCAACTACCCAATATGTTTCATCTAAATCTCCAACATGATAATGCCCATAAGTTTTAATATATTCATCTCCTATCTTTCCCACTTCCCAAACTGTAATATTTTTTTTGATCTTACCACCTCTGATCATATAATAGTGAACCTCAGGTCCACTAACACCAGGATCCATCAACACATCTTTCATTTCCGTCTGTGATCTTGTGGCAAAAGGTTTTAACATATCTTAAAGCCACTATACACAAAAAACAAAGCAGTGTAAACTTAAAAGTAATGTATCTAGTGTTTGATATTGGCGGAACCAAGACCAGAATTGCCACCTCGGACGGACAGACTATTAATCAACCTTTAATCTTACCTACCCCAGCAGATTATAGTTTAGAAAGTTTTAAGCAATTTAAAGACCAAAAAATAGAGGCGTTAGCCGGAGGTATTGCTGGCCCGTTAAATCATGATAAGAAAAGTCTGGAAAATTCTCCTCAACTGCCCAACTGGACTACTAAACCCTTAGTAAAAGATTTAGAAGATATTTTTAAAGCTCCAGTATATTTAGAAAATGATGCAACATTGGCAGGACTGGGAGAAGCAACACTTGGAGCTGGCAAAGGATACTCAATTGTGGCATATCTTACTATCAGCACAGGTGTAGGTGGAGTCAAAATTGTAGATGGAAAAATCGATAAAAATGTCCATGGTTTTGAACCGGGACAGATGATGGTTAGAGATGGAAGACTGGGAGAATTTGTCTCTGGTATGGCTTTAGAAAAAAAATACGGTAAAAAACCAGAAGATATTAAAAACCCGGCAGTTTGGCAGGAAGTAGAAAAATATTTAGCAGAAGGACTAAATAACATTATCGTAGATTGGTCACCTAATATAATAGTTTTAGGAGGAGGAATCATCCAAAGTATCAATTTAGAAAACATCGAGAAAAGCTTAAAAGAAAATATAGATATTTTTAAAGATATTCCCCCAATTAAAAAAGCTGAACTTGGAGATCTAAACGGCCTTTATGGAGCTTTAGAATATTTAAAACAACATACTTCTTGAAATTATCTTTGCTACCTCTTTAGATACCCATTTTTGCCAATTTTGGCCTTTTCTTATTTGAACTCTAATCTCTGTCCCAGAAATTTTATATTTAATAGATGGGGTTTTTATAATAAAATTTGAGAATAATTTTTTTATAGAATCACTACCTGTATAAACTACACTAAATTCAGGTAGCTCTGACATTAAATTTTCAAACCATTTATCATGATTTTGACCATCAGGCAAAGCAATAATCTGAAATGGCTTTTTTATTAGTATGCTTCTAATCATCTCTGCCCGTTTTTCAAAGGAAAATGGATTATCAAAAGTGCCAGATTTATCAGCTGAACCAATCATAATAATAATTTCATCAATTTCATTATCTTGATCCATTGTTTGCAACACAGATAAATGCCCAATATGGAACGGTTGAAACCTGCCAATAAATAATCCTCTTCTCATCTGAAAGATTTTACTACTTTAATCCTCAAAGTTCCATTTTCAGGCTAAAAGTAGTATAATTACTTCTTATGGATATAAGAAATATAGCTATCATTGCTCACGTTGACCATGGCAAAACCACCCTTGTGGATGCCTTACTTAAACAAACCCAAACCAAGATGGATAAAGACATCAAAGATACCTCTTTAATCATGGATAGTAATGAATTGGAAAAAGAAAGAGGTATTACCATTTTTTCTAAAAATGCCTCAGTCAATTACAAAGACACAAAAATTAATATTATTGATACTCCCGGGCACGCAGATTTTGGGGGAGAGGTAGAAAGGGTTTTAAAACTGGCAGATGGTGTTTTACTTTTAATTGATGCCAAAGAAGGCCCAATGCCACAAACCAGATTTGTCTTAAAACAAGCTTTGAAAATGGGTCTTAAAATCATAGTGGTAGTTAACAAAATTGATAAGCCAGATAGCCGGATTGACTTTTGTTTAAATAAAACCTTTGATTTATTTATTGAACTGGGAGCAGATGAGGCGGCAGCATATTTCCCGGTAGTCTATGCCTCATCTAAAAATGGTTTGGCAGGGGAAGATCCAGACTTGAGTAAAATGACTGACATTACGCCTATTTTTGAAGCAATCTTAAAATATATCCCAGCTCCGGGTGGAAATGAAAATGCACCACTACAAATGCTTGTTACTTCTACTATCCCGGATAATTTTAAAGGCCGGATTGCCATTGGGAGAATCTTTGAAGGCAAGATGACAAAAAACCAAGATATTGTTCACTTGTCAAGAGATGGAGCAAAAAATAAATATCGTCTAACATCTCTAATGACTTTTGAGGGACTGGATAGAGTTGAGGTGATAGCGGCAATTGCTGGAGATATAGTAGCTATCTCGGGCATACCTGATATTACTATTGGAGAAACTATTACAGATAATACAAACACCAAAGCCTTGCCGCTACTTTCAATTGAAGAGCCAACTGTAAAAATGACTTTTGGAGTAAATACTTCACCTTTTGCAGGGATTGAGGGAGAGTTTAAAACTTCCCGGCAAATCGAGGAAAGGTTAACCAAAGCTGCTGAAGATGATGTGGCTATCAGGATGGAAAATAGTCCAGCTGGTGGATGGAAAATCTCTGGCAGAGGTGAGCTACATTTGGCAATTTTAATTGAAAGGTTAAGACGGGAAGGTTATGAGTTTGAAGTCTCACGGCCTCAGGTGATAGAAAAAATTATTAATAATCAGGTTATGACCCCATATGAGAAAGTTTATATTGAAGTACCAGAAGAATTTTCTGGAACTGTGATGCAAAAGATGGGATTGCGGCACGGAGCATTAGAAAATATGATTAATGAAAATGGAATTGTAGTAATGGAATTTATTATTGCCACCAAAGAGTTATTTGGTTACAGAAGTGAATTTATTACAGATACAAAAGGGATGGGGATATTTAATGCTAATTTTTATGAATTTGCTCCTGATAATCCACAAAAGTTTACCCGGGATAATGGTTCTTTAGTGGTTCATGAAAATGGGGTTACTAAATTATATGGACTTTTAGGGATTCAAGATCGGGGAACTTTATTTTTAGGCCCAGGGATACCGGTTTATAAAGGGCAGGTTATTGGCAGAAATTCCCGGTCTGGGGATATAAGTGTCAATGTCTGCAAAGAAAAAGCTCAGACTAACCATAGGTCATCTGGAGAGGGTGTCTCTGATCATTTTAATAATCCAAAATTGATGGACTTAGAAGAAGCTTTAGAATATATCAATGATGAAGAACTTGTAGAAGTAACTCCAAAAAATATCAGAATTAGAAAAACTAATTTACAAGCTAAACTTTAAATCCAGAGTTTTTCTTTTTGTTTTCTTTCTAATCTTTTTATCTGGGCTTCCCTTCCCCGGGCTGAAAGTAAATTATCAAAAGTTTCTTGATATTTTAAAATAACCGGTCTTCTAATTTTAGTGTAATGGGCTCCAGTTTTTGCAAAATTATGCTCTTTTAATCTTTTTTCTAAATTATTTGTACATCCAATATAATAAGTCTTATCTGCACATTCAAGGACATAAACAAAAAACATGAATTAATAATATTTATTTATTCAGCTATGATTAATTCTGGTAGAGGAACTATTCCTGCTTGATCTTCACGTTGACCAACTCTTTTATTCAATTTCTTTAAATTATTAGTGTTCTGCTCAGTATTTTCTTCAATTCTTTTTAGGGAAATTGTATGGGAATCTAATATCTTGGTATGGGAATCTAATGTTTCTTGTACTTGAATCATATCCTCTGATAATTTAACAGTTTGATCCCACAAGATATCAAGTTTCTTGGCATGATTAGCTAATGTTCCTTTAATAGATTTTAATGCAGAACCTATTTCTTCTTTAACAACTCCACGGATTTGGTTTAGATCATCATTAGTCATAAATTTATACTATGATAAATAACCCTAAGATTCAAGATATATTATTTAATTCAAAATGAATCAAACGTATGAATACTCACACCACTCACACCTCCAGGGTGTATTAGGTAGACACCTTAAGTATTATTCTCAAATCAAGCTGCTGGGCTTGGATTCGGACCAAGATAAATAGCTTCAGAGGCTATTGTCCTACCGTTAGACGACCCAGCATTATTTAATTATGTGAAAAGTATACCAGTTTTGAAGCTAATTTGGAAATTTGCGGAGGAAAAAACCGGAAATTGCGGCTGAGAGGGCCAAACTAGTCAGGATCGGCATAGGTACACCTGTTTGAGGTAACATTTGCACATCTAATTGTCCTAAGTCTTGATCTATCACCGCAGGTAATGAGGAAGGAAAAACAGTAGAAGTAATATCTGTTTGCTGCTCTTGTTGAGACACATCTGATTTAAACTTTTGAGTTACAATAAAATAACCTACTGCAAAAGAAGCGAGTATTAAACCGGCAATAATCAATTTAATCCTAGTATTTTCTTCCATAGCCGAAATTTACCATATACCTTACCTTAAACTCAAGAGTTTAATAATGTACTTACTCTTTCAACCGTTTCCTCTTCTCCTAGAATCTGAATTGATTCAAAAAGTGGCGGGGTGACAGTAGACCCAGAAATAGCCACTCTGATGAGCTGAAACATTTGGGTGTTTGATAAATCTAAATCTTTGGCTAAACCCTGAAACTCTTTTTCAAAATCCTCTTTTTTCCAGGGTTTGGGAAGATTTTTAAGTTTTTTCAAAATATGCTGCAATATTTCTTTGTAATCTTTAGATTCTTCGCTTCGCTCAGAATGACTAGAAAAGAGAGACTCAAAAATTACATCTTCATATTCCGGCTTATTAAATAAAAAGTCAGTTAGGGCAATAAAATCAGATAATTTTTTAATCCTCTCTTTTATTAAAGGAACTACTGGGCCAATTTTTTCTTTAGCTGGATGGTCTACCAAAAACTCTTGTAACCTTTTAGTAAGCTCTTCATCAGACATCTTCCTAATATATTCTCCATTCATCCATTCCAATTTTGTTTCATCAAAAAAAGCTGATGACTGGTTAAAATTTTTAAAATCAAAAACTGAAATCATCTCCTCTAAGGTAAATATTTCTTTACCTTCTGGATGAGACCAACCTAAAAGGGCCAAAAAGTTAATCACAGCCTCTTTCAAAAATCCTTCTTTTTTATAATCCAAAGCAGATTTTGCCCCATGTCTTTTAGAAAGTTTGGCCCGGTCAGATCCTACAAGCAGTGGTAAATGGGCAAATTGAGGTAGGGTCCATCCTAAAGAATTATAAAGCTGAATATATTTAGGCATTGAAGAAATATACTCATTTCCTCTAATTACATGGGAAATTTCCATCAAATGATCATCTATCACATTGGCAAAATTATAAGTTGGATACCCATCAGATTTAATCATTACAAAGTCTTCCTGGAGGGAATTTTCAATTACGATATCTTTACCGCCTCGGGAATTGCGCTCACTACCTATTAAATCATGATAGGTAGTTTGACCCTCTTTATTAATTTTAAATTTAATAGCCCCTTCCTCTATATATGCCAACCCTTTTTGTAAAAGCTCGTCAGCATATTTTTTGTAAATATCTAACCTTTCTGATTGTCTATAAGGCCCAAACTTTCCTTCCTTCTTAGGCCCTTCATCAAAATCAAATCCCAGCCAATTTAAAGTTTCATAAATCTGCTCTTCACTTTCTTCTACATACCTTGCTTTATCAGTATCTTCTATTCTTAAGACAAAGCTGCCATTATTTTTCTTAGCAAAACAATAATCAAAAAGGGCCTGCCAAGCAGTTCCAATATGTGGCAATCCGGTGGGAGATGGTGCTATTCTAGTTCTAACCATGCTCATATTATATTCTGTATAATTAAGTTAGTCTATGACTCTAACTGCCGTTGCTACATTTACCAGAAGATTTATCTCTATCTTTGTAGTCAGCCTGATTTTGGGAATTACCAGTTTTATAGGTTATAGGATTTGGTATGCCAATTATCTGGCTAATTTACCACCTATAGAGGAAAAACCAGATACCAGATTTGGTATTTTACCTGCACCTAATTTTCCCATATCAAATGTTTCTTCTTCAAACTTCTCTTACACTTTAGATACTACTACCGGAGGATTACCTCAATTTGAAAAACTGATTAAAGTATTTTTTGTGCCTTATGCTTATGCCACACTTTTAGCTGGAGAGAAAAGTGATGAACTTGCCCAAAAATTTGGTGTGGATACCACACCTGAAATTCTCTCTGATACCCAATATAGATATAAAAATAATACCCGCAATTTATTAGTTGACCTAGATACTGGAAATTTTAAATACTCCAATGAAGCTACTCCGACTGCCCAAACTCCAACAAGGGAGGAAGATAACCGTTTAATTGAAGATTTTAAAAACCTACTAAATTCTTTTGGACTGTTAAAGGAAGAACTAAAAAATGGCGCAGGGAGAGTTGAACTTTTGAAGATAGAAGGGTCAGAAGCCGGCAAAATACAAATATCAATTTGGCCAATTGATGTGGAAGGGAAACCTATTATTAATTCTGATTTTAATAAATCCCAGATACTTGCTAATGTGAACGGACCAGCCAATCATATTGAAAATTATTTATCGCTAGATTATACTTTTTGGCCAATTGATACCAGCTCTTTTGCTACTTATCCAATTAAGGCTGTAACTTCGGCATTTGACGATTTAAAATCAGGCAAGGGTGTTATTTTAATAGAACCATCGCAATCTCAAATTTCTATAACTTCTGTATATCTAGCTTATTTTCAATCAGCAGATTACTCACCTTACTTGCAACCGGTTTTTGTATTTGAAGGGCCGGGATTCGTAGCAGTAGTTAGCGCAATTGTTGACACTTTCACTGAGTAGGCCACTGAAAATTTTGATAGGCCCATTCAATTAAATTAGTAGATTCTCCGAACCTATCATCTGATCCTAATACTACTACTAATATTTGATGACTATCTCTTTCTACCAATGTTACCAAATTTTCTTTAGCCTGTTCTGTAAATCCTGTTTTTACTCCTAGCACTCCGGCTACTTGAGAAAGTAATTTATTAAGATTTTTCAGATTATGCTTATGTTTTTTATCCAGTGAAACTACTTCTGTTTCTTTAGTGGCAAAAATACGGGATAATTGATAATCCTTTAAAGCTTGCTCGGTAATAACAGCTAAATCATAAGCTGAGGAAAAATGGTTTTTAGAATCAAAACCAGCTGGGTTATCAAAATGGGTATTTATAAGACCCAGTGCATCCACTTTTTTATTCATAGCTGAAATAAATCCCAAAATTCCTCCCTGATAATTTTCAGCGATAGTAAAAGCTGCATCGTTTCCTGAATTAAGTAACATTCCATATAATACTGACCTAAAACTTAAAGCCTCACCTTTAGAAAACCCCGCACTAGCTCCTGTAATATTTGCCCCTTCAGAAACTGTCAGCACAGAATTAGGTTTAAAAAACTCCGTGGCCACTAAAGCTGTCATTATTTTAGTGGTTGAGGCAATTGGTAATCTTAAATCGGCATCTTTTTCCAAAAGTACCATACCTGTTTGTAAATCTTTTATAAAAATTGCTCTGGCAGACATAGGAGGAATGGGTTGATGCTTACTGACTGGTGGAATATTATATTTTTGGACTCCTGCAATTTGAGTATTATTTTGTGGGATTTGTGTATCAACTAAAGCGCTTTCCACCAAGTTTGTACCGGACGGAAAAACCGTAATAAAAACCACGGCAAGTGATATTAAAATGGCAGCATAAAAATAAGGACGCATTATTTTTGATTTAAACGGAAATCTACCCTTTCCATATCTCTTGGAAAAAGTGCAGCCTGTCTAATATTATCTAATCCCATAAGTAACATTGTTAATCTCTCCATTCCAAAAGAAAAACCTCCGTGTGGTGGCATTCCATATTTAAAAGCCTGTAAATACATTTCAAAATTTTTAGGATTCATTCCTCTTTCTTTAATAGCTTGCACTAACTTTTCATAGTTATCAATCCGTTTGCTACCACTTAATATTTCTACTCCCTTAAATAATAGATCATAACTTAATGAATATTCCGGATCATTAGGATCTGGCTCTGAATAAAAAGCTCTTTTCTTAGTTGGAAAATGTGTAATAGTCACCAAATCAGAACCTTTTACATCCTGTGCCCATTTACAAATATCCCTCTCGTCCTCTGGAGTTAAATCTAATTCTTTAGTATTATCCCGTCCAGTTTTTTCTAAAATAATTTTTTGAGCTTCCCTCATAGTTAAACGGGGAACTTCTTTAATTAATTTTGGAGGATTCACTCCATACTCTGCTAAAATTTCCGGATATGCATCAACGCCGTGCTGCAAAGTTTCTCTTCCTACTGTTTCAATTGCATCAAGTAAATCTTCAAAATCTACAAATCCTAACTCACAATCCAATTGAGTAGACTCTGTTAGATGCCTTGTGGTGACAGATGGCTCGGCCCGATAAGCATGGGATATTAAATATACTCTTTCAAAAACTCCCACCATTATTTGTTTATAAAGTTGAGGGCTTTGAGTCATAAAAGCTTCATGTTCAAAATATTTTACTTTAAAAACTTCTGCCCCACCTTCAGTTGAAGAAGCAGAAATCGTTGGCACAAAAACTTCCATACAGCCTAATTTTTCTGCAGATAACCTAAAACCCTCTATAATCTTGGCCTGTATCCTAAAAATATCTTTTATTTTTGGATGCCTTAAAGTCAGAGTTCTAAAATCCAAAAGGGTAGGCAGTTGCAGGTCTAAATCTTTTCCTCCCATATCAAATGGTAACTCTTGAGCTTCCGATAAAACTTCAATTTCCTCAGCTTGAATCTCAATACCACCTGTAGGGATATTATTATTTACTAAATTTTCTGGCCTTTTACTTACCTCTCCGGTAATACAAACTACATCCTGCGGATGCAAATCTTGCACACCCTTAGGGTGTGTTAGTTTGACACCTTGTAATACCACCACCTGGATTACTCCTGTCCTATCTAATATATCCAAAAATAAAATCTTCCCATGATCACGCCTTAAATAAACCCATCCACAAATTTTAACAGTCTCTCCTACCTTATTATTACAATCTAAAATCATAGTTCTCTCCATATGTAAGCATAATAGCAGTAAAGCTTATTTGTTGACAAGAATAAACATGGTTGGTAAACTGATAACCATGTATAAAGTAGTTCCTTTAAATTTAAAACAATTAGAAACTTTATTAAGCCTCTCTTTGGCACTCTTGCTGAGTGCTTATCTGGGAGGTCTTTTTTAGGTAAAAAGTAACAACCTAAAAAGAAGATAGCCTCCCTAAAAGGGAGGTTTTTTTATGCTTGAAAGGAGGTGAATATGAATAGAGAATTTGGAAGCGATTATTTTTCAAATTATAGAATATCTATTACAGAACCGGATCCAAATCGTATACCAACCTATATTAAACCAGAAACTATAGAGATCAAAAGAGTTGGGTCTGAACAAGTAATGGTAATCGGTGGGCAAAGAGGTATTGATATCAATATTTGAAATAATCTGCTGGTTGAAATTATCATAGAATCTAACTACACTTAAATTATGTCTGATATAGGATCTGAAAATCCACAACCTTCTTGGAAAAATAAAGTATACCGGACTTTGGCTACATTAGGAATTATTGGTGGTATCGGCGTTGGGGCAAATGAAATGTTAACAGCTCCAAATACAGAGCAGGTTAAAGCTGCAGCAGCCTTAAAAGATCCAAATATTCCTAAGGAAGATTTTAAAGTTATTGATCATCCAGATCTCAAGCAGGTGGGAGGGTTGGCAGTTAGACCTCAGCCAAAAACTGATGTACCCGGTGAACCGCCAACTGCAATTGAAAGATTACCAGCAGGTACAGAAATTAGAAATGCTGCTACTTGGACTGGAGAATCACCAGATATACCTGGGCAAATCGGAAGATATTGGGTTACTTTTCAGGATGAAAAAGGGAACACTGTTTTTGCAGCTTTAAAATACCTAGACCCTGTAAAAAAATAATTATTTGTATGCCTTTTTGATCTCTCTTTTGGCCATTGAAGTAACACAAAAATTTAACCAATCCCTGTTTGGTTTTTTATTTTTATCTTTGGAAACTTGAATTTCCACTACATCCCCATTTTTTAATTGAAAATCCAAAGGTACCATTTTAGAATTTACTTTTGCTCCCATGGCTTTATCCCCGAGTGTTGTATGAATTGTGTAAGCAAAATCTATTGGGGTTGCACCAAGAGGTAAATCTTTGACATCCCCTTTTGGGGTAAATACAAAAATCCTGGCCCCAAAAAAATCAGTCTTAACAGTTTTTAAAAACTCTTCATTATCTACTATTTCTTCTTGCCAGGTACTTAAACTTTTCACCCAAGCTAGTTTAGCAGTATCCGTACTAAAACCTTTACTAATTTGTTCATCAGATAAATTACCCTCCTTTTTTTCTGTATAATGCCAATGCGCAGCTACACCAAATTCTGCATCTTCATGCATCTTCTCTGTACGAATTTGAATTTCAAAAGGTTGACCATCCGGGCCAAGTACTGTGGTATGCAAAGATTGATAACCATTAGGTTTTGGCTGGGTAATAAAATCATAGAACCGGTTAGGTAATGGTTTCCATAGCTTATGGATTATGTCTAATACCTCATAACATTGTTGCTCTGTCTTCACTATCACTCTAAAAGCTACTAAGTCATAAATTTTAGAAATATCAAAATTTATTTCCGGCCTTTTTAATTTCGTATAAAGGGAATACAGATGTTTGGTTCTACTTTCTATCCGAAAGGGAATTTTTTCTTTATCTAAAATAGTTTTTAAATCTATTTTTATTTTTAATAATTTTTTATCTAATTTTTCAGTATTTATTTTCAGTAATTTTTTAGTTTTTTCATAATCTTCCGGAAAAGCATATGGAAAAGCCAAATCTTGCATACTTCCTTTCATCTCTCCTATCCCTAATCTTTCTGCCAAAGGCGCAAAAATCTCTATCGTCTCTCTGGCAACTTCTAGTTGTTTTTCTTTAGGAGTAAATTCCAGTGTTCTTAAATTATCTAAAATATCTGCCAGTTTAATTAGAACTATCCTCAAATCTTTTGCTAATACCAAAAACATCTTTCTTAAATTTTCTATAAATTCGGTATTATTTGTCTCTCCAATTTTAATTACTCTTAAAGTTTCCAGAGTCTCAATTATAGAACCGATATCATTACCAAATTCTTTTTCTATATCTTGACTGGTGGCTGCACTATCAGACAGAGTATGATGTAAAATCGCAGCTGCTAATGTAACCGGATCAGTCACATCATATTTTTCTAAAATCATTTCTACTTTTAAAGTATGGTCTATAAACTCTTCTCCTGAATACCGTTTTTTACCTGCCAAGCTTAGCTTAGCAAAATCTAGGGCTTTTTCTATTAGTGGATCTGAAATCATGATAAATGTAAATCCTTTATCTTAAGTTGTAATTTTTCAAAACCATTAAACCTATCTATTTCTAGATTATATGCCAAGTCTGCAAAAGATCCATCTGCTAAAATATCTTTTAAATCACCCATTCCAAAACCAATAAAATCTATTCCATCTGCTTTGCCCTTTAAATGTTTCCCCTGACCCACAGTGCGTAAATCTGAAAGTTTCATATTATAAGTTGCCAGAATGGGTTTGGGGTTGCCTATTCCAAAAGGTTCAAACTCATCAATATCTTGAACCAATTTTAGATTCAAATTTTTTATCTTAACTTCTGCTTCTATATCCAATAATTGATTATGCGGCAAAAAATCTTCTTCACCAATAATTTTTTCTATTCTTTTTTGAAATTCTGCAATTTTTAAAGTAGGAATAGTAAAACCAGCTGCCCCTGGATGACCTCCAACAGCTACTAATATATCCGAACACTGTCTAATTACTTCTATAATATTTACGCCATTACCGGATCTGGCTGAACCCTTAGAATGAACTTCACCCAAAGATATGGCAATAGTTGGTTTTTTAGTAATTTCACAGACCCTGCCGGCTACTAAACCGATAATACCAGGTGACCAATCTGCAGATGATAGGACATAAACATTTTTTTGCTCTTTGGCAATAATTATTTGAGCATCTTCTATGGCAGATTTGGTTAACTCTTGTCTTCTATTGTTGGTATCAGTTATCAGCTGAGTCAATCTTCTGGCTTTCAAAGGATCTTTAGTACAGATTAACCTTAAAGAATCAATCGCGTGTTCTAGTCTCCCCATAGCATTTAAACGAGGGGCAATCATATGACCTATTTCATAAGCCCCTAATTCCCCTTTCTTTATACCTGCTTCATTAAAAAGCGCTAAAAGCCCTACTCTTTTTGTTTTATTTAACTGTTTTAACCCAGCCTTAACTAAACTTCTGTTGAGTTCTAGCATTGGCATCATGTCTGCGACAGTGGCAATAGCCACCAGATCAAGTAGTTCATCTGCTACTTCTTTTTTTACTAAACTTTTAACTAAACACCAAGCCACACCGCTACCGCACATTTTCGTTGAATGAACTATAGCGAAAGCATGGGGACTTTTTTTACTATCTTTTTGGTGGTGATCAGTAATAATTAAATCCAAACCCATTTTTTTTGTAAGTTGGGCTTGCTTAAAATTAACAATTCCACAATCAACTGTAATGACTAATTTTGCCCCCTGATCCAGGGCATATTGCAGTCCAATTTCTGATAAACCATAACCTTCTTTTTCCCGGTGGGGAATATAAGGCAAGACTTTTGCGCCTATTTGAGTAAGCCCCAGATATAAAACTGCTGCCCCACAAATACCATCTACATCATAATCCCCAAAAGCAATAATCAATTCTTTGTTTTTAATGGCCTGTAAGATTCTTTTTTTAGATTCTTTAATGCCCGAAATATTTAAATCACTTTTAAAATCTTCAATTTCCGGATTAAAAAATTTATCTTTTTCTTTTGGTGTTTTGATCTTACGGTTTATGAGTAGTTGCTCAGTCAGATCATCACTTTTTCTGAGAAGCAGTTTCCATTGCATCACGGCGTCAATTGTATCACGGGTACCTTAAGTGTACAATTTGACCATGGATATAAAAACTTCTAAATCAGTAAGAGATATTTTAGAAAAAGTTACAAAATCCGGTTATAAAATCTATATTGTCGGAGGAGCAGTGCGTGACCTTTTAATGAACAGAGAAGTTGGTGATTGGGACTTCACCACTGATGCTAAACCGGAAGAGTTACTAAAAATTTTTCCAGAAGGTTTCTATGACAACAAGTTTGGCACAGTAGGAATAGCTATCGGTAATCAAATTTACGAAATTACTACTATGAGAAAAGAGGGTAATTATCAAGATCACCGTCATCCAATAGAAGTTTCTTGGACTAATAAAATTGAAGAAGATTTAGCCCGCAGAGATTTTACTATCAACGCTTTGGCCTTATCATCTGATGGATCTGTAATAGATCCACATCAGGGTCAAGAAGATCTTAAAAATAAAATTACTAGGGCAGTGGGAGATCCAAAAAAAAGATTTCAAGAAGATGCTTTAAGATTAATTAGGGCTGTCAGAATTACTACACAACTAGAGTTTAAGATCGACCTTAATACCTTAAAAGCCATCAAAGAAAATGCCAACTTAATCAAAGAGGTGGCCAATGAAAGAATAAGGAATGAATTATTTAAACTGCTATCAAGTAATTATCCTGACCAAGGAATTTCTCTACTTAGAGAATCTGGAATTTTGCAAATAATCTTACCTGAGTTAGAAAAAACTTTCGGACTAAAGCAAGAAGGATCAAAACATGACCGGATTTATGATATTGGGGAACATTCACTACTTAGTTTAAAACATACACCATCAAAAGATCCTTTAGTAAAACTGGCAGCTTTATTACATGATGTTGGAAAAACAGATACTGTACAGATCCAACCAGATGGGAATGTAACTTTTTATAACCATGATTTAGTAGGAGGAAGGATTGTTTTAAATATTGCCAAAAGATTTAATCTGTCCAACAAACAAACTGATAAATTACACAGACTAGTTAGATGGCATATGTTTACTCTAGATGACAAACAAACAGATTCTGCTATCAGGCGTTTTATTAAAAATGTCGGGTTGGAGAATATTGATGACATGATGGCAGTAAGAGTAGGAGACCGGTTAGGCGGAGGAACAGTTAAAGCTATATCATGGCGGATGGAAAAATTCAGGGAGCGGATAAACCAGGTTCTAAAAAAACCGTTTTCTATTGCTGATTTAAAAATTAATGGTAAAGTCGTCATGGAAATATTAAAGATTAAGCCAGGACCAAAAGTCGGGGAAATCTTACAAAAACTTTTTGAAGAAGTTTTAGAGGATTCATCTAAAAACAACCGTGAGTATTTGCTTAATAGAATAAAGAATTTAGTGGCCTAATTTTTCTTCCCACCAGACAAGCAATGCGGTAGCATTAAAGATTGAAGAATAAGTTCCGGAGATTATTCCAATAAGTAGTGCCACTACAAACCATTTAATAGTCTCCCCTCCAAAAAGTAATAGAGCTATTAATACAAAAATAACTGTTAAAGAAGTATTTAATGATCTGCCAAGAGTTTGTACTACTGAAATATTAGCTACCTCTGTAAATTTTTTACCTATATTTTTTTGCAAATTTTCTCTAATCCTGTCAAAAACTACAATAGTATCATGGACTGAAAAACCAATAATAGTTAAAAGCGCTGTTACAAAAAGAGTATCGACTTCTACTCCTAAAAATTTTCCCAGTATTGCAAACACTCCAATAATTAACAATATATCATGAAACAAAGCCACAATCGCTGTTATTCCAAATCTCCAAGAAGAAGCTGGTTTAGAAACTTGTCTAAAGGAAAAGGCAATATATAAAACAATAAATATACTTGCGACAATCAAAGCCGTAATTGATTTTCTTTTTAATTCTTCTCCTATTACAGGTCCTACATTTTCCACTCTTCTTTCTTCAGCTTGCCCATATTTTTCTATTAAAACGCTTTTAATCTTATTGATATGCTCTTGGTCGAGTGGCTTAGTGCGGATAATGTAAGTATTATCGCTGGTAGAAATAATTTGTCCTACTTCTATCCCTTGATCAGAAATTGATTTCTTTAATTGTCCACTGTCTACTGTACCCTGTAATCTACCTCCGCTCTGCGGAGGCAAGCTTAGCTTATATTCAAGTAGCGCTCCACCTGTAAAATCAATCCCTAATTTTAAACCTGAAGAGAATAAATAATATAACCCCGGCAGAATTAACACTAAAGAAAAAATAAAATACCAAATTTTAAAATGCATTAAATTAGTCATTTTTTTAAACGGGCCTCCTTAATATCTTTATGCATTTCTACAATTAAATCATCAGCAGTTCTTTTAATTTTTTCCTCTATATTTTCTATTTTGCTTTGTAAAAATTCCAGTAATTTATCATCTTCTGAGTTTTGAGTGATGGCTTTTATAAATATTCTTTTATCTTCATCTTTTAAATTAGATAAAATCTCATCTAAAATAGCGTGGTGCAGTGAAGAATCAACTAATGCTGCCAGATGCGCCCTTTCTCCATCAGAAAGATCTAAAGTATGCAACTCTTCTAAAATTTTATCTATGACAATAATTTTATGGTAAAAAAATTTCATTTTTTTGCGATAACTTTGTTATCTAAGAAAAATTTCATAATTTCATGATCTAAATTTGTCTAATTTAATTGGTCCCAAAGGAATCTGATCTATTGGATCATCTACAAAAAAATAGAGCACTGGCCCTTTACGGGGACCCCCGGCTAGCCCTAGAAAATGCATTACTTCAGGTGATCCGCCTAAATGTTTACCGGTCCATTCTGCTGGCCCCGCATCCCCAATTACCGCCACCACAGATTGACCAGTCTTAGGATTTACCACCAGCATCTTTCTAAATTTAAAAAAGTCTCTATATTTTCCTACATTCTCAGCAAATCCAGGAGCTAAAAATGTTTGGGTAGCTAAATAATACTTTTCCCGCATTTTATCTTTTTCGCTAAATTCTGCCTCAGAAGGCACAAAATAACCCCAAGCGCCTAATCCCGGCGCAATTCCAGATGAACCAAACATTGCCCAATCAACTGATGTATCAGCATGTTTTTGTAAGCTGTCTCCGGGATATCTGTATAAGTGTTGTTCCCCTCCAATAACCCCATAACTTCGGTTTAATCTAATATTTTGCAACTCAGCTGATACTTTAAAACCAAAATTACGGGATAAAATCTGGCCAATTTCTGTCTCTTCTTGACTGTTTAAAGACCTCATCTCTTGAGGTAATTTTTTAGAAATTTCATCTGCTAATAACATATTATTATCCGTATCCTGAGTTATTTGATCACCTGTACTATGTTGATTTGTTATAGCTGCAGAGGTAGGAGAAGCCAACAGCATCAATCCTCCCAAAGAACCTACTGCCAGTTGCCGCAAAGATGTTCCATGTTTATCCCAAACTTTATCCTGCAAACTCCGATGTTTAGCAGTCCATTTTTGTTTTAGATGATGAAACGCTGGTCTTTTTGCTTGAAATAACATATTTTGCTACCTAATTATTAATTTCATTAAATTTCTTGTTACAAAAATAGCTGTAAACATTGATACCAAAACTCCAATTGCTAAAGTTATCGCAAATCCTCTAACTACTCCTGTTCCAAAAGCATATAAAATTATTGCTGTCATAAGAGATGAAACATTTGATGCTAAAATCGCATTCCAAGCCCTATTAAATCCCAGCTCCAAAGCTATGGTTTTACTTTTACCCCACCTTATCTCCTCTTTCATTCTTTCAAATATTAAAATATTCGCATCTACAGCCATTCCTATGGATAAAATAAAACCGGCAATCCCAGCTAATGTTAAAGTAATTGGTGGTAATATAAAAAGTCCTGTTTTAAAAATAGCCAATATTAAGATAGCATAAATCACTAAAGCAGTATCTGCTACCACTCCCCAGATACCATAATACAAGGCCATATATAATGTAACAATCGCCAATCCTATTGCACCGGCGGTAAAGCTTTTTTGGACTGATTCCTGGCCCAAAGTTGGACCTATGATCCGTTGTTCCAAAATTTTAATTGGCACCGGCAAAGCGCCGGCATTAAGTTGGATATTTAAATTTTTAGCTTCCTCAGTAGTAAACTGGCCACTTATAACTGCATTACCTCCTATAATTTCCTCATTTACAGTGGGAGCAGATACAAGCTGATCATCTAAAAAAATTGCTAACGGTTTTCCAACATTTTTTTTAGTAATATCAGCAAATTTTTTAGCACCTTCCAGGGTGAATTCAATAACTACTTGTGGACCAGTGGCCCCACTTTGAGACTGGCCGAAAGTTACTTGGGCGCTTTTTAAATCTGCTCCGGTCAGTCCGGTTGATTGATATTGGGCAGAGGAAGTAGCTAATTGCTCCCTAAATTCTAATTGGGCAGTTTTACCTACTAAATCAGCCGCGCTGGAAGCATCTTTTAACCCAGGTAGTTCTACTAAAATTCTTCTCTCTTCTCCGACTTTTGAGGTTTGCACTATTGCCTCAGATACTCCAAATAAATTAACTCTTTTTTCTATTACTTCTCTGGCAGATGCTAATGCAGTATCTTTATTGGCAGAATCAATTTTATCCATCTGGCTTTGTAAAACCAGTTGTACACCACCCTGTAAATCAAGTCCTAATTTTAAAGGAAAAAAAATAATGGCTAGCAATCCTAATAAGGTTAGCAGGAAAATAAATCCCAGGACAATTCCAAACCTCACATTATTACTCCTTCCAGTAGCTGCTCCTCATCCCCTATTAACATAATCTTAGGCTGCATTAGTACCCTAAGTATAAAAGGATCCCTACGTCTAACCCGAAATTCAAATTCAGCTTCATCCATAAAAGAATAATTAATTTCAAATTCTTTTTTGGTTTGCTCGTTTGCCACTAGAGATTGTAATTCCGGTAAAACAATTTGCCCTACAATCAGCAAATCCACATCCTGATTTTCTGACACCTTACCTTTTAGGAAACGGGCTGAAAGAAAAGCAAATTTAATTTTTCCCAATTTGGGGC
>CAZFZP010000002.1:0-322 GCA_964523515.1 uncultured Gammaproteobacteria bacterium | reverse complement strand
GCCTCCGAGTCCGGTTGTTTTAGTTATTAAACCGAGTA
The DNA here is from genome assembly GCA_964523515.1 of uncultured Gammaproteobacteria bacterium. Taxonomy (GTDB): domain Bacteria; phylum Patescibacteriota; class Microgenomatia; order Daviesbacterales; family UBA10151; genus CAZFZP01. The sequence goes on along the minus strand of CAZFZP010000002.1, from coordinate 284 downwards.
GCTCCGGATAAAAAATATAATCTTTCCTAAATTTATATAATCTTCTGTTAGCTCTCCATTCAGATGATACCATCCCAAATTTTTCCATCCGGGCAAGTTCACGCCTAACCGCATTAATCTCTTCTGAAACACGCCTAACAATTTCTCGGACATGGAAAAGTTGAGAAGGTGTAGTAAGAAAAAGTTGCAATATTTTTACCCGGACCCGGGAAACAAATAGTTCCTCCAACATAATGTTTGCTCACCACCTTTCTTGGGCAGAGCATTTCTAATATATAACTTTG
>CAZFZP010000001.1:57724-102721 GCA_964523515.1 uncultured Gammaproteobacteria bacterium | reverse complement strand
CCATAGTGTATCAGATTGAGTAGTTTTGAGTTATGATAATCTAACTATATGGGGATTCCGAAGCACCTTTTGATCCTGGTGGTTATTCTAATCCTGGGAGCTTTTTTAAGGCTCTATAACCTGGACAAAGTTCCTTTATATGGAGATGAGTTAACAATCGCACTGGATTCTTATTCACTCCTAAAAAACGGCACTGACCAACTAGGTAATCCTTGGCCAGTTACCTTTGAGATGGGAGCTGGTAGGCCAGCAGGGTATGTTTATGGCTCTATTCCATTTGTGGCTTTGTTTGGACCAAACTATTTAGGGGTTAGATTATTATCACTCCTATCAGGAGTTGGGTTAATTTATCTGTTGTACCTTTTCTCAAAAAGATTCTTTTCTGAAAAAACCGCTTTAGCTACTGCTTTTTTAGCTGCCACCTCTCCTTGGGGAATAAACCTTAGCAGAGCAGGATTTGAGACTAATTTTGCCTTGTTTTTATTGATATTGGGAACTGTTTTAGTAATTTATCTGGAAAAAAGAAGGTGGTACCTGATTTTATCAGCCCTCTCTTTTGGACTAGTTATTCATGCTTATCCGACTTATAAATTAACCCTACCACTGTATCTAATATCTCTTTTGTGGTTTACAAATTCAGTAAAAACGCTGTTCTCTAAAAAACAGATATTAGTGACTATGATTAGTACTCTCATCTTAACTGCGGCCGTTGTACTCTCTGTTTTACAAACCATTCAGAATAATTCAGAAAGTAGGTTTGTTGATATTAATATCTTTTCATCCAAGGACATCGCGGAGTCTATTACCCAGAAAATAAACTCGGAGAGAACTATCAGCCAGATACCACAATTAATTAAACCGATTTTATTAAACAAATATCTGGAGTATGCTTTTTTATACACTGAAAATTATCTGAAAAATTTATCTTTTGACTTTCTTTTCCTGCATGGCGACGGAAATCCTCGTCACAACATGAGTGTTTCTGGGGGTTTTTATCTAGTGGAGTTAATATTTATTTTACTAGGAGCTATATCTTTACTGAATAAAAATAAAAGATTGTTGGTATTTTTAATCTCATGGGTAATGGTTGCTCCTTTAGCAACAGCCCTAGTTGGTAACCCACATTTTTTACGTTCAGCTATGATGCTACCTCCATTAATAATCTTGTCGGCCATGGGGTTATCTAATCTAACAGTAAGACTTCGGTGGATTTTAGTAATAATATTTATTGCTCAGATATTATTGTTTTCGCAACGACTTTATTTTCTAGCCCCCTTTGAATTTGGCAGGTTTTGGTCAGAATCAGCAAAATTGGCTACAGATTATGTTGAAAAAAATAAAACTCAGTATCGTTATGTCATCTTATCCGATAGGATAGATAATCTAGAGTATGCTTACCCTGCGTATACTAATATAGACCCGAAAGATGTTATTAATCAAAACAAATCTAGAAGCTATCTTTCGAGCGTTAGATTTAAACAGTTTGGAAATGTATATATAGGTTCGTTGCAAAATAGTCAGATACAAGAGTTTGTTAAATCACTAAATGGAAACGTTTTGTACATTGGTTCTGCGACCGACACACTAGTTTTAGAAGGCGCAGATATTATACATACTAGTGATAAAAATCCAGCGTTAGTTATTAAAAGTTATGACAAATAAAGACACCTCATTACATCGTAATCAGCTTATCTCAGTTGTAATAAATACGTTTAACGAGGAGAAAAATATAGAAAGAGCTATTAAGTCAGTTGTATTTGCCGACGAAATAATTGTTTGTGACATGTATTCTACAGACGACACAGTTTCTATAGCTGAAAAATTAGGAGCCAGAGTTTTGTATCATAAATATACCCGTTATGTCGAACCAGCTAGAAATTATGCAATTTCCAAGTCCAAAAACGGTTGGATTTTGGTGCTTGATGCAGACGAGGTAATCCCAGCAACATTGGCTAAGAGTTTGATGGAGATGGTCGAGAAAGAGGTGGCGTCAGCCTTTATTGAGATACCAAGGAAAAATATTATATTTGGAAAGTGGATGAGGGCTTCAGGTTGGTGGCCAGATTATCATATCCGTTTTTTTAAATTAGGGAGTATTGAATGGCAAGATGAAATTCACAGTAAACCTAAAACTAATGGATTGGGTTTAAGGCTTCCTGAGGATGAGGGTTTTGCGATAGTCCATAACCACTACTCCTCTGTATTTCAATACATCGAGAGAATGAACAGATATTCTTCGATTCAAGCTGAGGAGTTATACAAGAATAAAACAGTTTTTCACTGGGAGGATTTGTTTAAAAAACCTCTGGGTGAATTTTTAAGCAGATATTTTGCCAGCGATGGTTATAAAGATGGATTGCACGGATTAACACTATCATTGCTTCAGGCGTTCTCCTTTTTGGTTGTATATATCAAACTTTGGGAGATGAGAAATTTTGCTGAGCAAAGTATAACCTTTGAAGATCTTAAATTATTATGTCAGGAAAGTGGTACGGAGATAAAATATTGGCTAAATCTCAAAACTCTCCCCAGCAATTCTATTAAAAGAATATTGCAAAAATTAAAAAACCGATGAATAAAGTTGGAGTAATTGTATTAAATTTCAAAGTGGTTGAAGAAACAATAAAATGTATTGAGTCGATTTTTAAAAGTGATCATCAGCCACTAAAAATATATGTGGTAGATAATAATTCCGAGGATGGGATCGAAGAAAGGGTCAAAGAGTTCAAGGGAGTAGAGTTTATCCAAACTGGGAATAATTTGGGATATGCAGGTGGAAACAATATTGGGATAAAGATGGCCCTGAAAGATGACTGCAATTTTATATTTGTCGTTAATCCGGATACAAGCTTGGAAGAGGATACGATCTCTGTATTAATTAAGGAGATAAGTAATGAAGGGAGTGGAATAGTTGGGCCTAAGATAATGTTTGAAGATAAAAAAACAATTTGGTTTGCGGGCGGTCATCTGGATAAAAATAATGTATTGGGTACTCACATTGGGGTGGATCAGCAAGATGTAGGTCAGTATCAAAACAACAAACAGGTGGATTTTATAACTGGGGCTGGTATGATGGTTAGGGCAGAAGTATTTAATCAAGTTGGTCTATTTGATGAGAGATACTTTCTGTATTTAGAAGATGTAGATCTGTGTTTCAGGGCTAAAATAAAGGGGATTAAAGTGACATATATACCAAATGCTGTAATGTACCACAAAAATGCCCAATCAACAGGACTGGGCTCATCCCTACAAGATTATTTTCTTACCAGAAATAGGATGGTGTTTGCGCACAAGTTTTTATCTTTAAGGACACAATTTGCCTTGCTCCGGGAGGTCTTAATAAATATTGGAAATCCTATCAGAAGACAAGCTTTTTTTGATTTTTTACTTAATAATTTGGGTAAAGGAAGTTACATTAAGTAATATGTTAAGTGTCATTATAATCACAAAAAACGAGGAAAGTATGTTAAAAACATGTTTAGAATCTGTAAAATGGGCTGACGAGATAATCGTGGCAGACAGTGGCTCAGAGGATAAAACTTTAGAGATTGCAAAAAAGTATACTGATCGGGTAATTAAAGTAACAGGGAATAATTTTGCTGGATGGAGAAATCAATCTCTGGAAAAAGCCCAAGGGGATTATGTTTTATTTGTAGATGCTGACGAACGAGTTTTGAGTTTCCTAAAAGAAGAAATTTTACAAAAAATGGGAGAGTTAGATTCTCAAGAAGTAGCTTGGGCCATTCCGAGAAGAAATATAATTTTAGGTGAGGAAAAATCATACAAAGCTTTTTGGCCAGATTTTGTAGTCAGGTTATTTAAAAAAGATAAGTTAAAAGGTTATCAAGGAGAAGTGCATGAACAGCCAGTGGTAGATGGAAAGGTTGGAAGGTTTAAAAATCCATTTTTACACCTGACGCATCGTGATATTGATTCAATGGTTTTGAAAAGTTTATCCTGGGGAAATATAGATGCTGGATTAAAATTGAAAGATAGTCACCCCAAGATGACGGGTCCAAGATTTATAAAGATTTTGTTTACTCAATTATGGAAGGAAACAGTAACCAGGGGTGGTGTTTTTGGTGGGACGGTTGGTGTGATTGACAGCTTACTGCAAACATTTTCGGTGTATATTAGCTACGTTAAACTATGGCAGCTACAAAGAATGGAATCTTTGTCAGAAACATACAGTAAAATTGACGAACAACTTCTTAAGAACGATTTCCGTTATTAAAATATGCAAATTGCAATATATACACCCTATTTAGACACCGCAGGTGGAGGGGAAAAATACATGCTTACTATTGCGGAGGAATTATCAAAAAAACACAGAGTTGATATTTTATTAGATTCTCATTTATCAAGCATGGACCCTGAACAGATGAAAAGAAAAAATTCTAGAATTCATGGTTTAAATCTAGACAATGTAAGTTTTGTAAAAGCACCAATGGGACAGGGAAGCGCTATGCTACAAAGAATATTTTTTTTAAAAAAATATGACTGGCTATTTTATAACTGTGATGGTAGTCTCTTTCAATCCACATCGAAGAATTCAGTGTTACATTTTCAGATGCCTCTGTCCAACATAGAAACACAAGGACTTAAAAACATACTTAAATTAAAAAGCTGGAAATTGGCCATATATAACTCACAGTTTACTAAAGAACATATAGAAAAAAAATTAACAATTAAAGGTCGGGTTGTTTATCCGCCAGTAGATACTAGTAGATTTGTAGGAGAACATAAAAAGAAAAAACAAATTTTGGGGGTAGGTAGATTTATGGGGGAGGGAACTAAAAAACAGCATATATTAATTGAGGGATTTAAAAAGTTATCAAAGCGACTAGAAGATAAAAACTGGAGTTTACATTTGGCTGGTTTAGTTGATGAAAGCGATAAAGAATATTTTATAGATTTACAAAAAAAAGCTACAGGTGAAAATATTATATTTCATTCCAACTTAAGCTATAACGATCTGACAAAATTATATCAAGAATCGAGTATATTTTGGCATGCCATGGGATACCTAGAAACAGATCCGCAAAAATGGGAACATTTTGGCATCTCAACAGTGGAAGCCATGGCGGCGGGTTGTATTCCAGTAGTTATTAACAAGGGTGGGCAATCTGAGATAGTAGAAAATGGGGTAAGTGGATTCTTGTGGGATACTCTAGATGAGTTAGTTGATAAAACTTGTAGTCTTATAAAAAATGAAAAAGAAGGAAAAATTATCTCAGATGCAGCCAGAAAAAAAACAAAAATGTACTCAAAGAGCCAGTTTGTTAATAGTATAATGGAGATAACCAATGAACATTAAGGTAGTGACTATTGTTGTTTCGGCAATCGTATTGAGAGTAATATTATCGGTAATAAGTTTTCATCCAGATTTGGCCCATTTTGTAGCAGCATCAAAAATAATGTCAAATGGACAAATATTAAATTTTTATGACCAAAGCAGTCCGGAGCAGTTATTTAACTATCCGCCAGCAATTTACTTACTGGATGGTTTTTATGGATTTTTATTAAAGCCGTTTACAGAGAATATAGGTTGGTTATTAAAACTGGGATATTTACCTTTTGATCTAATATTAGGGTTATCTTTGATGAGATTTTTTTCCAGTCAAAAACAGAAGATACTTAGTTTGAGTCTTTGGTTATTTAACCCGATTAATTTATATACTACATATTTAATGGGACAATTTGATGTTATTCCTACCATGTTTGTTGTTTTATCCTTATTATTGTTTATTAAAGGTAAAGAGCTTTGGGGTGGATTAAGTTTAGGTATGGGAGTAGCATTTAAGATCTTTCCGATTTTTTTACTTATCCCTTTTGTTTTACAGGTAAATAGTTGGCTAAAAAGATTAGTTTTAGTAATACTAATTCTTGGTCCATATATAATTGGAAATTTAATCTACTTTTCATCAGAAGGTTTTAGATCGTCAGCTTTAATGGCCTCTCAGTCCTTAAAGAGCTTTTATGCTTCTATCCCAGTCTCAGGTGGTCAGTCAATCTTAGTATTTCCAACTTTATTGATTGTTCTGTACGGTCTTTTCTATTATCACAAAATAGATGTTAGATATCTGTGGAAGAGAGGATTAGTAATATTATCTTTATTTTTTATCTTTACCCACACACATCCCCAATGGTTGATTTGGTTGACTCCATTTTTAATAATTGATTTAGTAGAGTCTAATTTTAAGCAGTCATTAATAATAGTTGGAGTACTGCTTACTTGGCTGGGGTCTTTATTTTTCTTCGACCCTTCATTAACGGTGGGGATATTTTCACCGATAATTTCTGGTCCAGAAAGGACTTTGAGTATTTGGGAGCAGTTAGGAGTTAGTGTAGACTATAATTTTTCAAGAAGTTTATTACACAGCGTTTTTAGTGGTTTAGTAATGTTGCTAATTATTATCCATGTTAAGCCGGTAAAACCTAACTAATGGCTTTAATTTCGGTTATTATTGTTACTTATAATAATGCTGGGACAATTAAAAAATGTGTTGACTCTATAACTGATAAAAATCCTGGTTGTCAGATCGTAGTGGTAGATAACAATTCTACTGATTTAACTTGTCGGGTTGTGGAATCACTTAAATCTGTAAATCTAATTACAAGTAATCAAAATTTGGGTTTTTCTAAGGGTGTAAACCTTGGAGTTAAACATGCTAGTGGAGATTATCTGGTAATTTTAAATCCCGATACCATTTTAAGAGCTAAGAATGGATTTAATATTCTAGTTGATGATTTGATTAATCATAAAAAGTTTGGATTAGTGGGACCGAAATTTATAAATAATAATGGTTCCATACAACCTTCAGTGAGAAATTACCCTACCATGATAAACGCAATAAAAGAATATATCTTCCATGTGAAGGCAGGTTATGATTTTTATACACCGTATTGTAACGAATTATGTAAGGTGGAGACAATTTACGGAGCATGTTTGGTGATGAGTAGGAATGTATATCTAAAAATAGGAGGTTTGGATGAAAGATTCTTCATGTATTATGAGGAGTTTGATCTTTGCAGAAGATTAGAGAGAGTGGGTTTACAAGTTGGGTTTGAACCAAGAGTAGAGTTAGTCCATGAAGTTGGTTACTCTGGCAAGGGACAAACAACCCCGACCTTTTTAGTTGAATCTGCTAAAAAATATCATGGAAGGGCGGAGTTTCATTTAATTCAGCTCACGCTAAGACTTGGTAAGATTTTTGAGAATAAGTTAATACTACCTGTTATTTTAGGAATTTTTTCTTACTGGTTTCTAACTCTAAAGCTATTTTCCCCAACAATTTTTACTTCCCTAACAGTTATAAATGGAATAAATACCATTAGAGGTTATGGGGAAGCAGCTGGAATGCCATATTTATTAAATTGGTTATTAACCAATAAAATACAGATTGTAGTGGTGGGAACAATCCAGTGGTTATCATATTTTCAACCTAGCTTATATTTTAATGGTTGGACAGTTTTACTTATCCTGCCTGCAATTTATGGATTTTTTAGAATTGTGACTAATAAAGATCGACGGCTTCAGAGGGTGTTGGTTTTACTACTGTTGCTTGCCTTACCGGGTAGCCTTTACTATCCAGACAGAGTGTGGACAGTTAGTTTGGTAGGGTGGTTATTTATGGGGATATTAACCTGTTATGGAATTGCTAAATTTACAAAGAGATGAATAGGTATCAAGTATCACTTATCATTCTAATTCTTGCTGGATTATTCTTGCGAGTTTTTTGGATTGATAAATATCCGGTTCAATTAAATCATGATGAGATAAGTCAACTTTATGATGCTATCTCTATAGCCCAGACGGGCAAAGATATTTATGGGAATTTTATGCCCACAATGTTTATTTCCATAAATGACTTTAAGTCACCTTTTTGCACCTATGCAACTAGTTTAGTTTATCTATTATTTGGAGATCACGAGTGGATTATTAAGATTCCGGGAATTTTATTTAGCATTTTGACCATCCCAGCCATCTACTGGTTTGTTAAGAGTTCATTTAAAAATCAAACTATCGCAATTCTGGCGAGTGCTCTAACAGTAATTACTCCCTTTGAGATATTTTACGGGCGTAAAAGTTTTGAGAGTACGATAGGAATTTGCCTATTACTCGTTGGTTTTACCGGTTTATGCAAATATTTATCCAACAAAAAGGTGAGGTGGCTCTATTTAGGATTTATTACCCTTGCGGTTGCTATGTATACTTATTTTTCCCATGCCATAATAATACCGTTGTTACTGCTTATATTTATTTGGCTTAATAAAAATACATTATGGCCAGAGAGAAAAAAAATTCTACCGGTAATTTTGATGTGGGTAGTATTGATCATCCCAATTATCTCAATAGTTGTCTTAAATCCAGATAGTAGATATAGGTCAGAAACAGTTTTTATCATCCAAGATCCAGTACTTGGCGAGAAGATACACGGCTTATCTAGGGTGGAACGAGTTTTAACAATAACGAGCTATAGTCTAACCCGATATCTGGAACAGTTTAATCCGGAGTATCTCTTTTTAAGAGGACTAGATTTAACTAATCAGGGTCCTTTGGGGAGTGGACCTTTGATGGCAATCCAGTTACCTTTTATTTTGGTGGGTATTTACTACATTATTAAAAATCGAGACATACGGCATCAAAGGAATTTTATATTAGCCTGGATTCTCATAGGAATGCTACCTAGTGGTTTGACTTTTGAGAAATTTAGTCCGCACCGGAGCATCATGGTCTTTACGATGTTAAATATTTTGTGTGCTATTGGAATTTGGCAAGTTATATCTTGGAGTAGGCTGAAGAATTTAAATATACGGTTGATGGGGATAGTCGTCATAACCATTTTGTTTACCTTTAATTTCCTTTATTTTTTACATATTTATATAGTTGATTTTCCAAATGAAAAATCACAAGAAATTCATTATCCGTTTAAGCAGATTGCTGAATTTACGCTGCAGTACTATGATAGTGTGGAGCAAATTGTCTTTGATCCTAAGTTCGGGGAGATAGCTCCTAGGATAGGAACGGCGAGTCACTACTATTTGGCGTACTATATAAAGTACCCGCCTGTGCAGTTCCAAAAGGAGTATCGCCTAGGTAATAAATCCCGGGAGACACTATTTGGCAAGTATTCAATCAGAGCTGTAAATTGGGGAGAAGATCGCTATTTAAAAAATGCATTGATTATTGCCAGTCCTTGGAGTTTAAACATCTCGTCTATAGAAAAAACAAAAATAATTAAAACTTTCTATTTTTATAATGGAAGTGTTGCTTTTTACGCTTTAAAGGTATAGGTTTTGTCTATGAAAACTCCTAAAGTTGTAATTGTTATGCCGGCATATAATGCTGCTAAAACAATTCTTGATACCTATTTGGAGATACCCAAAAAGTTACGGGAGAATATTATTTTGGTTGATGACCATAGCCGAGATAACACAGTTGAAGTAGCTAAGAAATTAGGAATTACGGTCTTTACTCATCCTCAAAACATTGGATATGGAGGCAATCAGAAAACCTGCTATTGGGAGGCATTAAAGTTAAATCCTGATATTATTGTAATGTTGCACCCAGATTACCAGTATGATGCTTCGTTGATTGAGGAATTAGTCCGTCCTATTGCTCAGGGCCGTTATGATTTTATGTTTGGTAGTCGGATAGCCACAAAAAGAACTGCTCTAGATGGAGGTATGCCAGCACTAAAATACTATATAAATAGGATTGTCTGTTTATTACAAAACACTATGTTGGGAGTAAATTTTACCGAGCACTTCTCGGGCTTTCGGGCTTTTTCAGCGAGTCTACTAAAAACTGTTCCCTTTCAGAGATTTTCTAATGATTTTGTATTTGACCAAGAGATGACTATATCGTCATTGAGCTTTGGACAAAGAATCGGCGAGGTTCCTATTCCCACAAGATATCATGACAAGGCATCCTCAATACAATTTGTTAAGGGATTTAAATTTATTATAGAGGGATTTTTTTGTATTTTAGGACTCTATCTTCATAATTTAGGGATCAGAAAAGATGAACGCTTTAGATAGAGTAAATCATTTTTGGGTCGAAGTAATTTTATGTATCTTCGTTTTACTTCTGTTCGTAAACGGTATAGATGAAAACTTATTTATAAAAAATGATGTTGAAAAAATTCAGACTTACCAAAGAAGTGAATATTTTTCCAAAGAATTGGGAATTTTTTATAGACGGCCACCGATAAAATATTATCTGAGCGACTTTGAGGTAGTGGCTACTAAGTATTTCGCCAAAATTAGACGATCCTTCGATCTTGAGAACTATTTTAGTTCAAAACTTAGCTATCTTTTAATTCCTCTGATATTTTTAGGAGGTTACAACTATTTAAAAAATATCGGAAAAGAGCAACTTATATTAGTCATTATCTTAATTTTTTTACTAGGCTTTACAAAATCAACAGATTTATTTGGGGTATCAGTCTTTTACTTACCGGTAGCATATTTTTCTATATTAGGTAGTTTAAGGATATGGAAAAACAAAAAGATTTATATATGAAAAGAATATTACTTCTGATAATAGTTATGCTGGCCTTGTTTTTAAGACTGTATGATGTGGGTAAGGTACCAGCGGGAATTCATCGAGATGAAGAATCTCATGGATACAACGCCTTTTCACTGTTAAACACAGGAAAAGACAGATATGGTGAATCTTTTCCGATTCTTTTCAGATCGTTTGGTTCGTATCAACCACCATTGTATACTTATTTGGCCGTTATCCCGATAAAACTATTTGGAAACACGATTCAATCTGTTCGTCTCGTGTCTGTATTCTTCGGCACGGCACTAGTTTTAATAACGTTTTTCTTTGCCCAGAATCTATTTAAATCTAAATATAAAGACGGTTTGTCATTAGTTTTTGCACTAATTATTGCCATATCTCCGATCTTTATTTATTTTAGTCGCCTAGTTGCCGAAGGAAACTTAGGAGTCACCATCTTTGTAGCTAGTATGTTATTTTTTTTGGTATCATTAAGGAAGTCAAAATTATTTATACTAGGATCCTTTTTATTAGCACTCTCCACACATGCTTATTATAGCGAGAGAATTATTGCAGTTATCTTTTTACCACTCTTCTTATTGATATATAAAAACTACTTTCTTAAGAATAAAACGCCGGTTATTATAGGTGCTACTGTTTTTATGATAATGATGCTACCTCATCTTTGGATTGCAACATCAGGTGCGTTAACCCGTAGACTGATTGAGGTGGGTTATGGAAATGATAAAATATTTTTTTTGGAGTTTATAAAACGCTACTTAATTTATTCTAGTCCAAGTAATATTTTTTTTGATTTAGGGCCATCCTTAAATCGAGTCTCCCCAGGCCTAGGACCATTTTATATGATTTTTATTGCCCCTTTCTTTTTGGGAATTAAATATTTGAAATATTTTATTGACAAAGAAAAAATTAAATTGTTATTGTTGCTTATTATAATTTCTCCTATTCCAGCATCATTAACCGGAGATAGCTACTATCCACTGCGAGCGCTTGACCAACTATGGTTAGTTGCTCTAGTAATTTCTGTGGGATTTATAGGTTTCACTAGAGTTAATTTACCATCAAAAATAATTGTAATTACCCTATGTTTTATTCTACTGCATAGCCTAGCAACATTTTATGTTTCCTATTTTGTGCTTTTTAAATATGAAGCGGCGCCTTATTATGGGAATGCGTATGTATCTTTAATGAGCAATTTAAGAAACTATAAAGACAGCAAAATAATTATAGATTCTGGCCGAGACCCAGGAATAGGGTTAAGAATGGCTTATTTAACGGCCTACAATCCTCTAGATTTACAACATAAGTTACGTGCACAACTGAAAAGTCCATACTATTCAGGAGAGGTGGAGCTTTACGAAGATTATGATTTAGGTAGAATTCAGATTAGAGCCATAAACTGGTATCAGGATATCTATAAAGAACAGATAATTATTGGTGATACTTTAGCAATATCTGATCAGCAGGCAGAAGAGCATCATTTAAAACTGGAGTTTGAACTTACTGATCTATCTAATGCTACTAAATTAAGAGGCTTTTCAACCAATCCTTTGGCCAAATGCCAGTCATTAGATCGTCGATTAATTTGGGAATCAAAGTGTCAGGGCATCCTTTATTAAATCAACCCCCCATTATTATTACGGAACAATTGCTTTTTATGTTTTAAAAATGTAAATATTATAGTATGAGTTCTCCCAAAGTTGTAATTGTCATGCCCGCCTATAATGCAGCTAAAACCATAATCGATACTTATAAGGAGATTCCTGATAATTTTAAGAAACATCTTATACTGGTTGATGACCAAAGCCGTGATAATACAGTGGAGGTGGCTAAAAAATTAGGAATTACAGTCTTTACTCATTCACGGAATTTGGGATACGGTGGCAATCAAAAAACTTGCTACCAGGAAGCATTAAAATTAAACCCAGATGTGGTGGTTATGCTTCACCCGGACTATCAATACGATGCCAGTTTAATTGAGGAGTTGATCCGGCCAATTTTACAAGGCAGGTATGACTTTATGTTTGGGAGCCGGGTTCAAAACAAGAAGTCGGCGATAGAGGGTGGAATGCCCCCCTTGAAGTATTATGTTAATAGAGCTGTTTGTTTAATAGAGAATATCCTACTGGGAGTTAATTTTACCGAGCACTTTTCCGGATTTAGAGCTTATTCGGCAAAATTACTGGGAACTGTTCCCTTTCAGCGATTCTCTAATGATTTTGTCTTTGACCAAGAGATGACTATTTCATCATTGAGTTATCATCAAAGAATCGGTGAGATTGCTATTCCAACTAGATATCATGAAAAGGCATCCTCGATTCAATTCCTTAAAGGCTCTAAATTCATTCTGGATGGTTTTCTGACTATTTTAGCTCTATATCTGCATAAGTTAGGAATTAGAAATGATCTTCGCTTCATACCACGATGACTTATCTTTTTTGAAATCCAATCAGCTACTAGCCCTTGATTTAAAAGTTAGAAAGTATTACTTTGTTTTAATAATTGTGCTAATCTAATGTAGTGATCATCGCCTTATTCCTAATATGTTTTTTATTAAACATTTTTAATCATGGCGAGATATTTATTGGAATACTGAATAGTATTCTTCTATTATCGTCGATATATTTTTATTTACAATTTACACATAAAAAATTATCGATATTTAAAATTTCATTTACCTCGTTTCCTTTAATATTTATGGCTGCAATGCCATTAATGACACAAACTCGGGACTCATTTATTACTATACTCGGAATTGGAGCAAGCTTTCTATCTGCGTGCTATTTTACCTATAAGTTTAAGAAAATATTACTTCTAATCACTGCTCTTTATCTTCTATTTTCTTCCCTTTATGTTAGTGGAATTGTTAAGCCACTCTTTTCATATCAAGTCAACAATTTAATTATTACTGATGACCGAGCTAATTTATATATCTCCCGTTTGAGGGATGAATCCCTCTATCTGCCCTATAAACTAAGACTCATGCTATTCAATAAATCAGTTTACTTATATGTCATACTATCTAAAATAGCAGGTTTTTTTACAATTAAAAATCTCTACGATACGATATATTTAGCTAATCTCTATCCGTTGGTTTTGGGGATCATACTAGATTTGAAAAGTTGGAACAGATCCAAGATGTTAATAATCATAAGTATAATGTTTGTTATATTTATATCAGCTTCATCACGGTCAGTAAATATTCTGAATACTTTTACACTTTTATCACCATTCCTGATCTATTTTATACTTAGAGGTTTTAGCTCTGTGAATAGAACACTTTATCTTGCACTATTTTTTCTGAGTATTATTATAGCAACCAGCCCGCTTAAATAATGTACATAAAATATGTCTTTGCATTAATTTTTATAGCGCTTGTAGCCCGTTTTGTTTTGTTGGATTATGTTCCTCCACATTTATCTAATGATGAAATCGGATCAGCATATGCAGCTTACTCAATCTCCAAAACTTTGAAAGATGGGACAGGTGAATATTTACCGATATTATGGAGATCTCATGGAGGTTACGGAGCACCCTTAGCGGTCTACATACCGTTAATCACCATCTCACTATTAGGTAATGATGACTTTGCCGTCCGTCTCCCTTCGGCGATTTTAGGGAGTTTGACAGTTGTCTTGGTTGGGCTTCTGGTCATGGAGCTCACAAAAAATAGAAAACTTGCAATAGTCACATCTTTTTTGCTGGCTTTCTCCCCATGGCATTTCTCAGCTTCTCGCTGGGCATTGGAATCAAACTATGCTCTATTTTTCGTCGTTTTGGGAATTTACTTGTTTTTTTTAGGCCTAAGATATAGCAAGGATTGGCTGACCCTATTAAGCTTTATCTCTTTTGCTCTGTCGATTTACTCATATTACACTGAATGGGTTTTAACACCAATGATTATACTTGCATTGCTGGTTTTCAATAGAGAAGCCGTTTTTAAAAAGAAAATTTATCTAGGAGCTCTATTGTTATTTTCTATACTGATAACACCTATTTTTCTTGACTTTATTTCTAATCTAAGCTCAAGTCGGGCTAATAGTGAATTCATTACTAAAGATATAGGTGTAGGACGACTCTTATCGGAATATTCTAACCCTTATCAAAGATTTCAGATCATATTAAAGGCAGTTCTGGATAAGTATTCGTTATATACAAGCCTAGACTATCAATTTTTTTATGGTGCCAGAATGTTACCTAAGGAAAATCCTTACCAATTTGGATTCTTTCTAGCCCCCTTTTTAGTTGCCTTTGTTTGGGGACTATCTAAGTTAAAGACTCTTTATCAAGGTAATAGTAAATTTGTCTTTTTTCTACTAATTGCCTCACCCTTAACAGCCTCTGTAACTCAAGGAGAAGTCAATAATTGGAGAAGCCTACCTCAGTTGGTACCGACAGTAATGATTACTGCTGTGGGAATTTTGTATATCTTGAACTTTGTAAAAAAGAGCATCTGGTTAAAGGCTTTAGGAGGGGGACTCGTGCTACTGTCGTTTTTTTATTTTGTCCTGGCTTACTTTATCTATTTCCCTATTGAGAATGCACAGGGGTATCAATATGGCTACAAGCAGATAGCCCAGTATATTAATCAGCACTATGATCAGTTTGAGCAGATTATTATTGATCGTAGATTTGGAGACAAGGAATATTACTATATTGGCGTACCTAGTTCATACATACCTTTTTATACCTATTTAGATCCGCGTAAGGTTCAGGAGGCAAAGATCATTTCATTTGGAATTACTTTTGATAAGTACCAGTTTAGGGATATCAATTGGGACAATGAAAAAATTCAAAAAAATTATTTATATGTAGTTCCTCATGACAATATTCCTGACCCGGCAAGAAATTTGAAAGTAGTGCATGAAATTTCTCTACCTAATCATAAAATTGGATTCAAGTTGTACTCTCCAGTTAATTAACTGTCTCTTGTTTAAGATTAATTTACTTCCCTTGAAGAAGTTGATACCATTAAATAACAGTTATGAATTTAAGAAACATACTTTTTTTGATCCTGATTGTAGCTATTGCCTTCTTTTTGAGATTCTACAAGGTTACTGAGGTTCCACCTAGTCTAAATTGGGATGAAGTTTCGATTGCTTATAACGCCTATTCTGTAATGAAGACTGGAAAAGACGAGTGGGGGGTAACTTTTCCGGTTCATTTCAAGGCGTATGGCGAGTATAAATTACCAGCTCAAATCTATGTTTCCATCCCTGGTATTTACTTGTTTGGGCTAAATGAGCTAGGAGTAAGAATCACACCGGTTATTTATGGGACACTGACGGTTTTATTGCTGTATTTTTTGACAAGAAAGATATTTAGGAGTGATTTAATAGGCGCAACCGCAGCTTTTTTACTAGCTATCTCTCCTTGGCATATTCAATTAACCCGGGCCTCATTTGAGTCATCTTTTGCGGTATTTTGGATAGTTTTAGGTGTGTGGTTATTGGTAAAAGGATTTGAGGATAAAAAGTGGTTAATTTTAGCAATGATTCCTTTGGCACTCTCAGTTTATACCTATAACAGTGCCAGGGTCTTTGTGCCACTGTTTTTAGTGGTTATTTTATGGATATACAGAAAAGACCTTTTAAGGTGGAAGAAACAGCTATTGGTGGTGTTGATACTGTTTGGGGTGCTGCTGCTGCCCTTAGTTCCATTCACCGTAAGTCAGGATAGAAACTCTCGGTACAAGCTGGTTAGTGTGACTGATGATCCGGGGTTAGTTCCTAGAATTAATGAGCGACGAGGGTTATCCACTCTTCCGGATCCGCTACCCAGATTAATTCACAATAAAGTGACTTATATAAGTTATTATATTGCCAGTAACTACTTAGCTCATTTTACACCTGATTTTCTATTTATCTCTGGGGCGCCACATAAACAACATCACGTTCAAGGTGTGGGACAGCTATATTTATTCCAATTACCGTTACTTTTTATTGGACTATACTGTTTATTTAAAGAAAAAAATAAATTTAGGTTTCTTTTATCTTCCTGGATATTATTAGGATTTGTACCAGTTTCAGTGACCAATGACAGTATTCCCCATGCCCTAAGAACTATGATAACTCTGCCACCATTTTTAATGGTCTGTGGATTGGGAATAGTTAAGGGATGGCAGTGGGTTAAGAATAGGGGTCAAATTTTATCGAGCATTGTACTTTTAACATTTACCGCTATGGTTGTATTTAGTATTTATTTATATCTGCAAAATCTATTTTTTGTGTACCCTAAAAATTATTCAAGAGATTGGCAATATGGTTACAAAGAGGTTGTTGAATATGTCAAGGAAAATCAAGATAAATACGACACTGTTATATTTAGTAGGCATTATGGGGAACCACACATGTTTATGCTTTTCTTTCTTGGGTTTGATCCTGTCCAATATCAAAATAATTCTAACTTAATCAGGTTTGAAACTCATGATTGGGTAAGAGTGTTAAAGTTTGATAAATATTACTTTCCAGATTTAGGAGATACTGGTACTAAGTTTGAAGATATAATTGAAGAAAATCAGGGAAAAAAATTATTGTTTATTGGTAAAGGTGGAGATCTTCCCAGCGATGTTCCCAGATTAAAAACTGTAAATTTTCTAGATGGTAATCTTGCTTTTGAAATTGTCGAATGGAACTAAAAAGAATACTTTTTATACTAATAATTATTCTGTTTTTGGTAACTCGTTTATACAAAATAAATGAGATTCCAGCGTCATTATATTGGGACGAAGCATCGATTGCCTATAATGCCTATTCTATAACTCAAAACGGACAAGATGAATGGGGAGATTTTCTCCCGCTTCATCTGCGAGCTTTTGGCGAATTTAAACTACCTGTTTATATTTATACAGTTTCACTGTTCCAAATGATCTTGGGATTTAATGAGTGGTCATTAAGATTGCCAGCCGTAGTATTTTCTTTAGGAACAATAATAGTAATTTATCTGATTGGCAAGAATATGTTTTACAGTATCACGACTGGGTTATTAGGAGCTTTTATTCTTACCGTCACTCCAGGCTATTTTATTTTTAGTAGGACTGGTTATGAGGCAACGGCAGGATTGTTCTTTTTTATGTTGGGAGTTTATGTCTTTTTCAAATCATTGCAGATGCCAAAATTACTGCTTTTTTCAGCAATAAGTTTAGCCCTAAGTATGTATAGCTATAATAGTTTCCGATTGCTGGTACCACTTGCCTTACCATTTCTGATTTTTAGCTATTTTAGGCATCAATCAGGATTTATCCAACTAAAACACCCGCTGCTTTTTGTGTTAGTGCTAGTTTTATCGTATGCGCCCATACTGCGCTTTTTGCTTTCTCCAGAAGGCGGTACTAGATTTGAAAGAGTTAGTCTTTTTAACCGAGATACTGAAATAAGTTTATTACCCCAGTTAATACAAAATTATCTGGGTCACTTTAACCTACACTTCTTATTTATAAGTGGGGATCTTAACCAAAGAAGCCATCTCCAGGGGTTTGGTGAGCTGTATTGGATCTTTGTACCGTTTTTAATATCTGGAGTGCTATATTTGTTTTGGAAAAATAAACCGCTTAATATATGGGTGATTTTAATTACTCTGATAGCTCCTATCCCCGCCGTGATCACCAAAGAATCCCCCCATGCCTTAAGATCGATAGCTCTATTTCCCTTTTTTTCATTGGTTACAGCTTTGGGTATTACCCAATTAATCGGTTATCTAAAGTATAAAACGCTTTTATTATCTATAATCTTGATGATTTTTCTTGGCAGTTTTGGAGTGTACTGGAATGCCTTTTTAACGAGATACAATAATGCTTCCTCAGGGGATTGGCAGTATCCTTACAAACAGTTGTTTTTGTCCTATCAAGATAAATTCAAAATGTATGATAAAGTTATCATCAGTGATAGATACGGACAACCTTATATTTTTGCCCTCTATTACTTAAAATATCCTCCAGAAAAATTTAGGTCAGAGGTTAAATATAACAGAGCTGATAAGTGGGGAATCTCAACAGTGTCTGAATTTGCAAACTTTGAATTCAAAAATTTGGAGATTGACTCATTACCCACTGGCAGATACTTAGTTTTTGTGGATCCCGATCAAAAAATAGCTCAGCTATCAGAAAGTAAGATCATAGAGGATCTGACAGGGAAAGTAGCTTTCTATGTTTATGATATTGAGAAATAAAAACTTACTTTATCTATTAGTGGTTCTTCTTATTGCTTCCTTTTTGCGGTTTTATCAACTTGGGGTAGTTCCTCCAGCAATTTCTTGGGATGAAGCAGCGGTTGGATATAATGCTTGGACCATAGTTCATTATGGAAAGGATGAATGGGGAAATCTATTTCCGCTTGTTTTTAAATCCTTTGAGGATGATAAGCATCCAATCCATTTTTATTTAACAGCCCCATTTGTAGCAGTGTTTGGCTTAACGGATTTTGCAGTAAGATTTGCACCAGCTTTATTTGGGGTGTTAAATGTTTTATTAATATTTTTGATTGGAAAAGATGTCTTTAAGGATAAACGGATAGGTTTTGCAGGAGCATTGTTGATGGCGATATCGCCTTACGCTATCCAATTCTCCCGTTTTAATCACGAGGCTAATTTTGCTTTATTTTTCTTTATGCTTGGTTTTTGGTGGTTTTTTAAATCATTAAATGGAATGTCTAAATATTTACCCCTGGCAACGATTAGTTTTGGAATCTCTATCCTAGTATATCATGCCTCTTTGGTGGTGGTGCCACCGGCCATGTTTTTATTAGCTTTTATATATAAAAAAGAGATTTTATACTCTCAAAAGAATGTAATTTTTTCTTTAGCCATCATCTTAACAACATCTCTGCTTTATGTTATCCAACCATCATTATTAGGACTCGCTCGGATGAAACAGACCTCAATCGCAGAAGATGTCATTAGCAACACCAGGCTTTTCAAACAAACAAATAATTATTTCCTGGGACGATTAGAGGTAACCTACGATAGATATTTAGCACATTTTTCGCCCACCTATCTTTTTATAAGTGGTGATCGTAATCCAAAATTCTCAACTCAAAAATATGGACAATTTTATCAAATCGAAGCTCTATTTTTAGTAGCTGGGTTTGTCTGGATTCTAAAAAATAGAAAAAGAGAGTATTTGCTGCTATTATTCTGGGCATTAATTGCCCCCTTACCTGCCTCATTGAGTGGAGGGACAGATGAAGTTCCACATGCAGCTCGGGCATTGTTTACCATGGGAAGCTGGCATTTAATCGAGGCTATTGGGCTTGTGGGAGTTATGGGGCTTTTCAAAAATACTAGAGTTAAATTACTGGTAGCTGTTGCCGTCACCTTAACGATGGCATATCTTACAACGATTTATTTTAAGAGCTATCTAACTGCGTATCCTAAGCAGTATGGAATTGATTGGCAATATGGGATGAAACAAATTGCGGAGCATATAAAAGATAATCCGGAATATTCTACTGTTTTTGTAACGGACGCAAGATCCCAACCGTATATTTTCTTGTTATACTACCTTAAAATTCCTTTACCTGAGTTTTTAAAAACTGTTGAATATAATCAGACAGATCAAAGGAGTTCCAATTTAGTTTCTTCGTTTTCTAAATTTAACTTCGGAAACTGGGATGCAATTGAGAGCGATCCACAACCAGGATTATTATATGTATTAACTCCCAGTCAGTATGATGGCTTACGCCAAAAGTCACTATTTCAAATCAAAGAGCTAATAAGTTATCCTAATGGAACGGATGCTTTTTACTTGGTGAGTCTGTATTAGCTATATGAATAAAATATCAGTAGTAATCGCTACGTTTAATGAAGAAAATAACTTAACAAGATGTTTGCAGTCGGTAAAAGATCTGGCTGAGGAGATAATTGTGGTTGATGGAAGCTCTACTGATAAGACGGTTGATATTGCCAAAAGTTTTGGAGCTAAAGTGTTTGTAAAGGAAAACCCATCAATGTTCCATATTAATAAACAAATAGCAATCGATAAAGCGGGTAATGATTGGATCTTACAGCTTGATGCTGATGAGATTATAACCTCTGAATTAGATAACGAGATAAAAAGAGTTATAGAGATGAGTAGGACTGAACTTGAAGCATACCAATCAAAACTCTCAGACAAAAAACTTTTCTTGAAACATCAGAGGTTAATTGAAGAGCGGGATGGTAGGGTCGGTGATGCGATTGGTGAATATAACGCTTTTTTTATTCCCAGAAGAAATTTTTTCCTAGGAAAGTATTTAAAATATGGTGGCACTTACCCTGATCCAGCTATCCGGCTGATTAAAAGAGGAAAAGCTTATCTGCCTTGTAAAGATGTTCATGAGCAGATGGTGGTTGAGGGAAGAGTAGGTTGGCTGCAAAATTACATGTTACATCGGGACTCGCCAACCTTTGAACGTTACTTGGAGCGAAATAACCGTTACATCAATTTAATGGTTAACGAGATGCATGCCAATAAAACTGATAAAGGAATGGTTGGAATGGTAATTAATTTTTTAATTAAACCAATCTGGTGGTTTCTTTTAACACTGATAAGACACAAAGGTATTTTGGATGGGTATCAAGGAGTTATTTTTTCACTTTTCTCAGCCCTAAGGTTTCCTCGGTCATACTGGAGGTACATGACTTCATGACTAAAATTAAGGTGGGTTTTAATGTTGGTCCTTTAAAAAATGGTCATCAATTTAGAGGCATTGGTCAACACACAAAAAATTTATTAGATGAGTTAAGATTACGGGAAGATCTTGAGATTAAAGAAGTAGGGTCGATTGGTAAATTAAGTCAGATAGACATAGTTCACCATACTTTCTTTGATCTTTTTAGGAGTACTCTACCGATAACCAAAACCCCAGCTATAGTAACCATCCACGATGTAATACCGTTAGTGTTCCCAAATCATTATCCAGTGGGCATGAGAGGCAGGATCGCCTTTATTCAACAGAAAAGATCTCTAAAATATGTAAAAGCCGTTATAACTATCTCGGAGAGTGCTAAGGAAGATATTGTCAGGTATTTAGATGTTGATCCTAAAAAAGTTTTTCCCATACACCTCGGTGTAGGCAATAATTTTGTGGCAATTAAAAATAAAGAGATATTAAATGAAGTAAAGAAGCGCTACGAACTACCGGACCAGTTTGCCTTATACATAGGTAATGTTAACTGGAATAAAAACTTAATAAATATAGTAGAAGGATGTCTTAAGGCAAATATTCCGCTTGTTTTAATTGGGAAGAGTTTTGAAGATCATGATGATCTCAATCATCCTGAGTTGAGGTCATATAAAAAATTCCTACAGCTTTATGATAAGCATCCTTTGGTTATCAAGATGGGTTTTTTAGAAAATGATTTAGTAATTAAAATTATGAATTTAGCCACTGTTTTATTGTTACCTTCATATTATGAAGGTTTTGGGTTACCCATTATTGAATCACAAGCTTGCGGGCTACCAGTTATCACATCACAAATATCATCAATGCCTGAGGTAGCAGGAGATGGGGCAGTGTTAGTTGATCCTTATAACTCGGTTGTTATAGCTGACGCCATCTCTAAGATCAGGGATGATAATCGGTTTCGGGAGATGCTAATTATTAAGGGATTTCAAAATAGTAAGAAATTTTCCTGGAAGATAACTGCTGAAGAGACCGCAAAGGTTTATAAAAATGTTGGATCGTAAAATTTTTAAAACAGTTTTGTTGTTATTTTTGAGTTGGCGGATTGGGTTATTTATAGTATTGATTGCTGCTATTAATTTTCTTCCCTTAGGTTACAGTGATAAATTTTTAGGTGGAGGATCTAATAATTATCCTCTTATTCCAGAGGTTTTTGCTTGGGCCAACTTTGACGGTGAGCATTTTTTGGCAATCTCAATATTTGGATACAATGCCAAGGAGCAGGCCTTCTTTCCTTTATATCCGGCTTTGATAAATATATTATCCCGCCCCTTTTATGGAGAACTCTATAACACTATGTTTTATTCAACAATAATGGGAGTGTTAATTTCTTCGGTATGTTTTTTAGTTGCTCTATATTTTTTATGGAAACTGCTGAGGATTGATTTTGATACATCACTAGTTAATCTAACTGTAATTTTGTTACTCGTTTTTCCTACATCTTTTTTCTTTGCGGCGGTCTATTCTGAGTCACTATTTTTTTTATTGAGTATTTTGTCGTTTTATTTTGCTCGAATAAATAAGTGGTATGAAGCCTCCTTATGTGGAATGTTTGCGTCTGCAACTAGAGTTTTTGGAGTACTGCTTTTACCAACTTTACTAATTGAGTTATATTTACAAAAAGGAAAATTTAAAGATGGTTTGAAACTTTTACTTATCCCGGTAGGCCTGTTACTTTACATGATATATCAGTGGTCTCAAACAGGAGATCCGCTGGCTTTTTATCATCTCCAGGGAACAATCGGCGAACAGAGACAGTTAGGAATCATACTACTACCGCAGGTCTTTTATCGCTATATTAATATTTTGTTCCATTCTGACCCAACAAATCCAATTTATCAAACCGTAGTATTGGAGTTTATTACTGGTATTCTGTTTTTGTTTTTACCGATATATGGGTATTTAAAAAAGATTAGGTTGTCTTATTTATTCTATGCCCTGGTAGGTTTTATGCTGTCACCGTTACAAGGAAGTTTTTCTTCTGTTCCTAGGTATATAATTGTATTATTTCCTAGTTTTGTAGCCCTAGCAATATTGTTTAATAACTTTCCGAAATGGTCCAAAATTGTGTTAATGTCGGTACTTGTGATGGCATTAATCATAGAGGCAAGTTTATTCTTCAGGGGATATTGGGTAGCATGACCTCACTTTTTAAGTTAATTGTTAAACATCCTTTATTTGGTGGGAGCTTGGTAATGATTATTGGTAGCAATATAACCAATTTTATTAATTATATTTATCATGTGGCTATGGGTAGGGTTTTGCCTCCTGCTCAATATGGAGAGTTAGCCACTCTGCTTTCTTTGAGTGGATTGATTGGAATTATTCCCGGGTGTGTAAGTTTAGCCATTGTCAAATTCGTCTCATCTGCTTCTGGTGACAATGAAGTTGCCGAACTGGTAACTTGGTTTAAAAAGAAGTCACTTACAGTTGCCGTAGTAATGTTTTTATTAATCTTGATATTTTCTCCAATAATGGGAAAATTTCTACATATTAGCAATCTTTCATTGATATGGCTGATGGCAGCGACGTTTTTATTTTCAGTACCAACAGGCTTTAATCGTTCTATTCTTCAAGGATTAATTCATTTCGGGCAGCTTGTTAGCAGTATATTAGTTGAAAATTTAACTAGGTTAGGGTTGGGAGTCGCATTAGTGATTTTAGGATATTCAGTATTTGGAGTAGTGATGGGAATTTTTCTAGCAACGGTATTGGGTTGGATTATGACCCACCGTTTTTTATCTAAATATACGGTAAACAAAGTTAAAAAGTTACCAAACTTAACCAAAATATTTCATTTTACCATCCCGGTGATGATATTTTCCTTCACCGCTACCTCTTTGTACTCTGTAGACCTTTTATTAGTTAAACATTTCTTTTCTTCACAAGAAGCAGGAGCTTATGCTGCCATGTCAATACTGGGTCGAATTATACTTTTTGGCAGCGGTCCAATAGGGGCTGTAATGTTTCCACTTGTTTCTCAAAGAAAAGCCAGAAAGCAAGAGTATATGTCTATATTTTATTATAGTTTCATACTGACGGCCCTACTTTCTACAGTTATCCTATCAATTTATTACTTTTGGCCACAGTTAGTTGTATCAATAACTTATAACCAGAAATATTTAGAGATGTCACAAAACCTTGTTTGGTTTGGCTTATTTGCCACAATGTTTACATTGGCGAATTTACTGATGAGTTTTTATCTCTCGATTGGAAAAGTAAGATCTGTAACTGTCTCACTCGCAGCAGCACTTATCCAGGTAATATTAATCTGGTTTTTTCATCAAGATGTATTAAGTGTAATTAAAATTTCTACCTTTGTGGCCTCGGGAATGTTAGTTACACTGATGTTATATCCATTTATTTTTAAAGGGTCTTCAAAATAATTTGTTTAGGCCATATAATGGCGTCTAATGAGCAGACAGTTAATCTCTTTAATAATACCTGCCTATAAACAGCAAAAAACAATTGTTAAAGATTTAAGAAGAATCTACCGGGTCCTGCAAAAAATAAGACACCGTTTTGAGATTATTTGTGTTGTTGATGGAATGATAGATAAAACTTATGAAAAATCCTACTTGTTTTCCAAAAACTACCGAAATATTAAAGTGGTAGGGTATGAAACGAATCATGGTAAGGGTTATGCAGTGCGATATGGGATGGCTCGGGCAAGAGGTGACATAGTCGCTTTCATAGATTCAGGGATGGATTTAAACCCGAATGGCCTATCGATGTTACTGGAGCACTTTGAGTGGTATAAGGCCGATATTATAGTTGGATCGAAAAGACATCCGGCATCAAAAGTTATATATCCCTGGCAAAGAAAAGTACTCTCTATTGGTTATCAATTTCTGGCGTGGATATTATTTGGATTAAAGATTAAAGATACTCAGGTAGGGATGAAATTTTTTAGGAGAGAGGTTCTAGAGAAGGTTTTACCAAGGCTTCTAGTCAAAGCCTTTGCTTTCGATATTGAAATATTAGCAGTAGCTAATTCATTGGGTTATAACCGCATTTTCGAAGCTCCGGTAGAAATTAATTTAAAATTTGGAGGTACTTCCACGGTAACTAATAAAAAGTTTCTAAAGACTGTTTTTTTGATGGTTTGGGATACACTGGCTGTGTTTTATCGTTTAAGGATAATTAGATTTTACTCGGGTAAGAATAGACGAAGATGGAAATTTGACCCCGAACTTAGTTTTAGAGTAAATATAGGATGAATATATTAATTTTTTCTTGGCGTGGCTTAAAGCATCCTAACTCAGGAGGAGCAGAAATTGTAACTCATCAACACGCCAAATATTGGGTTAAAAATGGGCATAAAGTTACTATTTTTACCTCAAAATATGAAGAAGCAAAAACCCAAGAGATTATTGATGGGGTAACCTATTATAGAAGCGGACATGCTGTTATAGGGACGCATATTAGGGCATGTTGGTGGTACTTGTATGGTAATAAAGAAAACTTTGATTTAGTTATAGATCAATTTCATGGAATACCATACTTCACACCGCTGTATGTCAGATCTAAAAAATTGGCATTTATTCATGAAGTGACAAAAGAAATTTGGTTTCTGAATCAACTTCCCAAACCCTTTAATTATCTAGTAGCTGTAGTAGGCTTTTACCTAGAACCTTTAATTTTTAAAATTATATATAAAAATATAGAATTTTTAACAGTTTCCAACTCTACTAAAAATGACCTAGTTAATTGGGGGATAAGTAAAACGAAAATACATGTAGTCCACAATGGAGTAAATATTATCAAGCCCTACTCCTTAATAAAAAATAGTAGGCCAACCATTACATTTCTTGGAGCATTAGCTAAAGATAAAGGGATCGAGGACAGCATAAAAGTTTTTGAAAAGTTACACAGAAAGTATTCTGAATGGCAGTTTTGGATAATTGGTGAAGGAGATAAAAAATATAAGGAATATTTAAAAAAAGTAATTTTTAGAGATGTTGGTAAAGGAAAAGTTAAATTTTGGGGATTTGTTTCAGAAAAGGATAAATTTAAGTTATTAGCTAAGTCACAAATTTTGCTGAATCCTTCTATTAGAGAAGGTTGGGGACTTGTAAATATCGAGGCTAACTCGGTTGGAACTCCAGTAGTTGGGTATAACACGCAAGGGACAAAGGATTCTGTAAAGAACAATAAAACTGGATTTTTAGTCAAGTTAGGGGATGTACAGGGATTAGCGAATAGAGTAGAGCAGTTAGTCTTAGACAAGAATCTATATCAAAAGGTTAGCCAAGAGTGTTTAAATTGGAGTAAAAAGTTTAATTGGAATCAACAGGCAAAAAAAAGCTTGAAGTTAATTAGTGAAGAACTTAATTAGGAGAAGATAATAACTCTGCTCGATAAATTTCTCTCTCAACTGCTGTTTGGATGAGGAATCTACCCAAATCACTCCACTCAATCATAAACTTATCGCTGAGATTTATGGCCATTTGAATTGTAGCTTCTTCCTGTATCTTATATTTTGGTCTCAAAGTTTGATCAGGATTTGTAAATTGAGGTAAGTATGATCTTTCAGGGAATCCAGAGTTATTTAAGTCAGCATATCTTGTATCTGTTTGTAATCTTCTGGATTTTGCAGTGATGTCTGGTTGAATGACCGTTTCTTGTAATAGTTCATCTGATAAATAAGCAGCTTGTCTAATTAAAGGCCAAAGAAGCGGAGCTGTGACAAAATCCCGGGCTCCGTTATGTCCAATACTACCAGGTAATTGTACAAACTCTGGTGGGTATCCTGCTTTGAGAAGTAAATCTGTAACGTGATCCTCTGCTAAATCATATGCTTTGCCTGAAGATCCTAAGGGCTGGCGTAGCAGGATCTCTTCTAATTTTCCAATGTCGTGTAAAACCATGACCTCAGTAGCGAGTCGGATTGTATCAGAGTCAAGTCCCACATCAGAAGAACTCTCTAATTCAGTTAGTATCATGTTCATTGTCATACCTACAGCTGTAGTGTGACGTGCGACCCTTCCTCTAAATGCCTGGTTAGCTAATTCTGGATCAGTTTTTTCATCCTCGGGAAGTACAGTTGTAGGAAATTTCCAATCTCCTGATCTATCAATGAATGCAAAAGAATAGGCATTCATAATCTGGCTAACACGAGGATTCTGACTTAGAAACCTTAACATCCCAGAACTCTCAAAACCCATATTAGATTCTATTTGTGAAACTTGTCGTACAGAAGCTGATTCTCTACTCATTTATCAGTGAATCATAGCATAAATATATATTCAGATACCAGACAGTTCATGTAAACAGACTACACGACTACAAATTGCTTACATCAACCTTTCTCGGTCTACCTCGCCTCTTTTGTACTTTTATACCATCATCTTGTTTTATATTTATTTGGTGAACTGCACATAGTTCTTCCATTATGCGATCGTTATCATAAGTAATCTTCCATTTTGGGTAATTTTTCTGAAACTTAGCATTCGAAAAAATACACCACATATGATCACCTTGTCGATTAACGTCTGAATACTTAATATTACCTTTTGTACCCAGTATTTTTTCTGCTTGAGCGATAGCCTCCAGCATTGAGTTATTAGAAAGTCTGCCTCCATCAATGTTGTAAGCGGTCCCATATGAATGTTTGGGATTTTTAAACACTTCCCAAAAGGCGGTGACTAAATCATAGCTGTGAATATTCCCTCTAACTTGTTTGCCCTTGTAACCGTTAATTGTATATTCAGTGCCATCAGCGATACATTTAACAAGGTATGCTAAATAACCATGTAGTTTTGCTCCTTTATGAGCAGGGCCAGTGATACACACAGGTCTAAATAATGCGATTGGTAAGTGAAAATATCTACCATATTCTTGAGCCATAATATCCCCACAGGCCTTAGAAGCCCCAAAAAGAGAATGCATTGATTTATCTAGGTGCATATCTTCCGTAGTACCCGCAAACAATGGGTGGTTTTTGGGTAGATCAAAACGGGACGAGTATTCTTTTAAAGGCAGTCGATTAACGTGATCCCCATACACCTTGGAAGACGAGCAATGAATGAAGACAGCCCGGGGAGATTTTTGTCTATATGCTTCTAAAACATTCATAGTACCCAGGGCGTTAATTTGAAAATCCTCTATCGCGTTATTTGTCGACCATTCATGAGCGGGCTGAGATGCAGCATGAATAATAAAATCAAACGGACCGTAACTTGCAAACACTTTATTTATAGCTTCGTTATCGCGAATATCAACGGGGATATGAAAAAAGTTTTTAAGTGAGATATCTAATTTAATTCTTTCTGGTTCAGTTGAAGCATCTTCTCCGAAGAGATAAGCTCTAATGTTATTGTCAATCCCAAAGACCTTCCAGTTTTTTTTACATAGGAATTTAACTGCTTCTGATCCAACTAACCCCGAAGAACCGGTTATTAAAGCGCGCTTAGTCATAATATTTGGTCCCATCCTATCACAACTTACTTACTGGGTGGTAGTATCTAAATAAAACTTTGAATACTGTTATTAACATATCTAGGTTTCCGTAGAACCCTTTTATTTTAGTTGGAATCTCCCCTTTAGGATATCTGCGAGTGACAGGGAGTTCCTTGGTTTTAAATCCAAGCTGATTAGCACGAGCTGTAAGGTAGAAAAAGAATTCATATTTAATAAAGATATTTCTGAAAGGATCAACCTGTTTATCCAAAAGATACTTTCTACTTAGTGCTCTAAAACCATTAGTAGTGTCAGAGTACCATTTTCCGGCAGCCAAGCTAAGGAGTGGAGCGTGCATCAATCTAATAGCCCAATATCGTAGAGGAGGAGTGTTCTCGTGGTAGCCTCCTTTAATAAATCTTGAACCTTGAACATAGTCAAAGCCTTCATCGAGTGCGTTTATAAATTTCGGTATAGCCGAAACTCCATCTTTGTTATTTCCATCGAGGACAATAATTCCTTCATACCCTTGTTTTAAAGAATAGCTGCAACCCATCCGAAGCTGAGTTCCCTGTCTACCGATACTTGTTTTTATCAGTAAAGTTCTAACTCCCTGCGACTTTAAAAATTTAATATTCATAGATGCATCGGTACTCCCCCCATCACAGATAATAATATCTGCCAATCTAGAATAACGGCGCATTCTTATTAGTTGTTTCTGTATTTTAGATCCCTCATTAATCACCGGGATTAAAATACAATATTTGGTTCTTTTGGATCGAAACTCTTTAACCTTAAAGGTGGGTAGTTGCCAATTTCGTGACAGGGATTTAATATTCGACTCAGTGCTTTTCATTGATCACAGTAAAGTTTTGCTATTCTATCACAAATATATAAAATGAGCGATATAAATTTAGTTTCAGTAATTGTCACTACCCGAAATGAAGAGCTGGTTATTGAGCGCTTACTAAAATCAATCAAACATCAAACTTACAAAAAGATAGAGGTGATTTTGGTTGATAATAAATCTACTGATAAAACTAAACAAATAGCAAGAAAGTATACGACTCATATCTATGATTATGGTCCAGAAAGAAGTGCTCAACGGAATTTAGGCTTAAAAAAAGCAAATGGAGAGATGATCCTTTTTCTTGACGCTGACATGGAATTAAAAGTAGATTTAATAGAAAAATCCGTGAAACTTTTTAAAACAAAACAAATAGATGCGATAGTTATTCCTGAGCAGTCAGTAGCTTCCAATATTTGGGAGCAGATAAAGGCTTATGAGAGATTTTTCTATAACAGGAAAGGAGATCCAATCACCGATGCTGCTAGGTTTTTTAAAAAAAAGGTTCTTGATAAAATTGGCGGTTATGATACTTCAATTACAGGTCCAGAAGATTGGGATTTACCAGAAAGAGTGAAAAAAAGTGGCTATCAGATTGGTAGAGTAAGGTCATTAATATATCATTATGAAAGGATTCCCTCCCTAGTCTCATTATTAAGAAAAAAATATTATTACGGGCTGGGTACACACAGTTATCTTAAAAAGAATAGTATTTCACTAGTTGGAGCTAAAACTGTCTATTTTTTAAGGCCAGTGTTTTATAAACAATGGAAAATTCTGATTAGTAATCCTAAGCTAACGATATTATTGATTTATGTATTAGGGATGGAAACCTTGTGTGGGGGATTTGGTTACTTAATTGGTAGGATAAAGTATTCAAAAAATAATGAATAAGCAGGTATTAATTTTAACAACGCCTTTTAGGCCTAATATTGGGGGAGTAGAAACCCATTTAGATGATTTGATAGAGGTGGGAATAGGTAGAGGTTTCAAATTTACAGTATTGACCTATCAACCCTTGATCACCAATGCAAAGGGTAAATATATAGAAAGATCTAAAGGACTAACTGTCTACAGAATCCCTTGGCTTAGAATGAATCTTTTTCTGCTATTAGAAAAATATCCCTTTCTGGAATTTTTATACTTATTTCCACCACTATTTATTGGTGGTTTATTGCTGATGTTTAAATCTCATTCTAAAATAAAAATTATTCATAGTCAGGGCTTAGTCGCTGGAGCAGTTGGATTTTTTTTGAGTAAGATATTTATGGTACCTTTTATAGTGTCAACTCATTCCATATACAATTTTCCTAAAAATGGTTTGTATAGGTATTTTATAAAAGTGATATTCGAAAGTTGCACTAAGGTTTTAACTCTTTCCAGACAGTCGTATGAAGAGGTAGTGGGGTTAGGTGTACCGAAAGAGAATGTTGAAGTTTTCATTTATTGGGTAGATCAGAAAACTTTTAAATATAGAGCTAAAGATCGAGCAAGAGTGATATTAAATTTATCTAAGGACAAATTCATCTGCTTGTTTGTCGGTAGATTGGTCGAAGTGAAGGGCATAAAAGAACTTTTGCAGGCTACTCGGCTTTCAAAAAACAAGAAAATTGTATACTTAATTGCTGGCGATGGACCCCTGACTCCAATTGTAGAAGCAGAAGTTATCAGAAATTCAAACATTTTATTTAAAGGAAAAATAAATAATAAGGAATTGGCTAATTTCTATAATGCGGCAGATGTGTTAATTGTCCCATCAATTCATGAAGAAGGATTCGGTAGGGTTATTCTTGAGGCATTATCATCCGGTTTACCAGTCATTGCATCAAATAGAGGAGGAATTAAAGAAGCAATTACATCAGACGTGGGAATTTTAATAAAAATTACACCCAAAATAATTAAGGACACCCTAGAGCAACTAATACGTAATAAAAAGAAGTTAGATAATATGAAGATCAGTGCAATGGTTTATGCTAAAATCCGGTACAGTCAAAAAAACGCTCGTATGATATTAAAATATTATGACAATTAACAAGAAGCAGACGGTTCTAATTATAACCTCACATTATCCTCCAAATTTTGGAGGAGTAGAATCTCATCTGCAAGCTTTAGTTTCGGGATTAATAAAAAGTAGCTGGAAGGTGTTAATCTCTACCTACCAACCGCTTGCATCAATGGTTCAAGCTCCTTATTTTGAAAATAGTAAAGGGGTATCGGTTTATAGATTTCCCTGGTTAGGATTTAATATTGTCCACAAGCTGACCCACTATCCATTATTAGAGTTTTTATATTTATTTCCGGGGCTTTTTATAATTAGTTTATTTATTTTGATCAAACACTCAGATAATATAAATGTTGTACATTCACAAGGGTTAGTACCTACAACAGTGGGAGGGATATTAGCAGTTGTATTTAGAAAACGTTTAGTTAGTAGTATTCACAACATGTATTTTTTCCCAAAAGAGGGATTATACACAAAAGTGGCCAGTTTGATTTTTAATATGGCAGATACAGTTTTAGCACCAACTCAAACTGCAGCAGATGAGTTAATTTCTATAGGCGTCAAGAAAGAAAAAGTTAAACTTTTTAGATACTGGTTAAATTTATCTAGATTTATACCACATAATAAAATATTAGCGGAAAAACAACTTAATTTTAAAGGATTTACAGTTTTATTTGTAGGTAGATTAATTGAAACTAAGGGCATTAAAATTATAGTAAAGATGTTGGATAAACTTAATAAACATATTAATGTAATGATTGCAGGTGATGGACCCTCGAGAACATATCTTGAACAGGCAGCTAAAAAGAATCGGAATTTAACTTATTTGGGTAGAATAGAAAATGATAGGTTACCTCTGTATTATAGTGCAGCTGATCTGTTAATAGTTCCATCTATTGTAGACGAGGGTTGGGGGTTTGTGGCGATGGAGGCAATATCTTGTGGTACCCCAGTTGTTGCTTCTAAAAAAGGAGGATTATCAGATGTTGTCTCTTCGCTTGTAGGTAAACTAGTAACTCCTAACTCGGTAAGTTTTAGTAATATTATAAATAGCTTATACAAAAAGCCGGAGGAACTAAAGATCCTTCGTAGTGGGTGTAGAAAGTATGCAGTGAAGAATTTTGGCGAGAAGAATATTCAAGGTATTATTGAACACTATCAATATGAGAAATAATCAAATAGAGAACCTGTTATCCCGTACAGGTGATGTAGCCTTAAGGCGAAGAGCAAGGTGGATATTGGAGAGAATAATTAAATCTCGTCCTAAGAAAATTTTGGATATTGGTTGTGGAGATGGGTTTTATCTATATTTACTTTCTTCAGTAATTCCTAGTGCAGAGATAATAGGCATAGATCCTGACCCTAAAGCGTTAAAAAGTGCCAAGAGAAATTTGCTAGGTGATAAGATAGAGTTAAAGAAGGGAAGCATCTATAAGTTGCCATTTAAGGATGAAAGCTTTGACTTGATTATCGTGAGTGAAGTTTTAGAGCACCTTGAAAATGATGCCAAAGGAATATCAGAGGTCTACAGAATATTAAGACCTTCGGGCCTGGCTTTTTTTAGTGTGCCCCATGCCAACTATCCGTTCTTTTGGGATCCAATAAATTGGGTCTTAGAAAGGTTTATGGGAACTCATATTAAATCAGGTTTTTGGGCTGGTTTTTGGAACAATCATCTAAGGCTATATTCTCAATCATTGTTGACATCTAAATTAAAAAGCTCTAAATTCAAGTCTATCGAAACACAGATTCTAACTTCGTATTGCCTACCTTTTAATCATCACCTTTTAAATTTAGCAGCAAGGTTCTTAGTCAATAGAAAAAATTCCTCAATAAGAAGAGTTGTCAGCAAATTTAACACCAATTCTAAAGATGGTATGCTTACGGTTAATCCATATGGGTTGTTTTTTTGGATAGATCAGTTAAATAACCGAACTTATGGAGAGATTGGAGTTTCACTCGTGTCATCAGTAAAAAAATGAAATTTAAACTTTTAAAGTCAATCGTCTTGCCATCGCTACTTTTATGTTTCCTTTCTTTGTCCACAGTTATCATTTGGTTCAAGGATGGTAAGATGTTGGCAACAGGAGAAGAGGGTCTGGTATTAGCTAACCCTGCTCGGTCTATTCAGTTGTATCAGTATTCTTGGAATGAAGTAGGGTCAGGTATTGCTGTCCCAGGAGTTAATCCAATGATTCCTTATTTACACCTTGAGTTATTCTTGGTTAATCAAGGACTACCTGTTTGGTTAATACAGGCTGGAACCTTTGCTGTGTTGATGTTTATTGGATCTTTTTCTTGCTATCTATTAACAATTAATTTTTTTAAAGATCAAGTTAGTAAAGAAAAATTGTTAGTAGTAGGTCTAGTGGCTGCGGTTTTCTATCTGTTTAATCCTATATCTATGTTGGGAGTTTGGTATCGCTTTGCCTTAAGTTTTATGTTTTTTTATGCTTTGGCGCCGCTATTTTTATATCTTTTTATTGTCGGATTAAATAAAAAAAGATTAATTTTTATTTTTCTGCTTCCCTTAATTACTTTACTATTCTCCTTTGGCTACTCCGCTCCCTCATCAACTCTACTTTTATGGTTACTACCGTTTATTTATACACTTGTTCTGAGTAAGTCTAAATCTAATAATGGGCACGTTGAGTATAATTTATTGCCTTTATTGTATTTCTTTTCAATGATTGTCTTTTGGGTAGTCATTAATCTTTGGTGGATAATTCCCTTTATTAATCTTTCCACGAGTGCTTTTGCTTCTGAGACGGATATTGGACATGCTATTGGAACGCTTAAGGCAAACAGTAAAGACTTTACGGTGGATAATGTTATTAGACTCATTCATGGTGGTTTTTTGTATCGAGGCGAGGTTTTTGGCAGTTTATACAAAACTCCCTTATTTATATTATTGAGTTGGACAATTCCAGTTCTGACAATTTTGGGGGCGATTCAGCTTAGATCAAATAAAGTGAAGATTTTTCTAATAGTTAGCATGGCATTATTGCTATTCTTGGTTAAGGGAACCTCTTTCCCTTTTGGGTTTATCTTTCTTTTGATCTTTAAATCCTCAATAATATTCCAACTCTATAGAAATCCTTTAGAAAAAATTGGGATGCTCTTGCCAATTATCTACTCCCCTCTTTTCGCTTACGGAGCGTATTACCTCCTCTGGAAAATTAAAAATGTGAGCAGCAGAATAACTGTCTTATTTTCCGTATTATTTTTACTTTTATTATTTCACTGGCCATTTTTCACTGGTGCCATGGTTACTTTTGGGGGACGAGATATAAAAGTGGAAGTTCCTTCGTCATTCCAAGCAGCCAATCAATCTATTCCAATAGGAGATCATAGGATATTATCAATTCCAGTAATGGGAGGTGCTTCTGGATTTTATAACTGGACTAGTGGTTATAAAGGAGTAGACGGAAGTGAGTATTTATTTAATTATCCAACACTTACCAAAACCTATGACGCTAAATCGTTTCATGGTTATATATTGACAGCAGAGAGCGAAGGAAAGATTGACGATAATTTAATTGGAACGGCGCAATTTTTTTCGGCAGATATTATTGCCTTTAGAAAAGATACAGATGTTGCAGCATTTGGTTATAACTTTGATGCTTTGAAAAGATCTAAGAAGATGATTGAGCAGTCGAATCTGACTCAGATATTTGACTCTCCAGAGGTCGCTCTGTTTTCTTTGCCTCAGGAAAAGATTGTACCAGTAATATATGCCCCATCTTCTGTAAGATTTGGTGAGTCTCCGGAAGAGCTACTATCTTTGTTAAAAAATAAGCAATATAATCCTCAATCGGAGATTTTTATCTGCATTAATAAACAAAAGTGCAGTCCGTTTATAGAAATTACTGATCCGGCACTAATTAAGATTGAGGTATCTCCAAAAAAAGTTGAGTACAGAAAAATATCTCCTGTAAACTATGAAGTTAAGATTACAGGAAGTGCAGGCAGGTTTATATTAGTATTTAACAATACTTATCATCCAGGATGGTTACTTAAAATGGAGAATGAATATTTATTAACTAATCGGCATATAATAGCCAATGGCTATGCAAATGGATTTGTAATTGATAAGGTAGGAAGCTATAATCTATCTCTAGAATTTGCTCCTGAAAAGAATTTGCTTAATGGGATTAAATCTTCTAAAGTAACTATGCTAGCAGGGTTATTAGTTATGATTGTCCTTCTGCTCAGAAGGGGGTGGGGTTGGAAAAACAAAGGAAAATAAATATCTATTTTTTTATCGGGGTAACAGGTGAACTGATTAAACATGCCCCTATAATCAAAGAATTTCAGCTAAGGAAGATCCCTTTTAAAATCATATCCTCGGGACAGAGCAAAATTCATTTTGATGAGTTGATAGATTACATAGGACTGATGAGGGCTGATATCGCCTTCCCTGAGAAGGCAAATAAATCCTCAATGTTTTTTTTCATATTTTGGGTATTTAAAACTTTACTGATAGCTCCTGGAAGATTAAATCAAGAGTTGAAAGGGCTTAAGAAGGGGGACACTTATTTCATAGTCCAGGGTGATACTGTTTCATCTTTAGTGGGAGCAATAATTGCTAAGTTATTCTTGGGAGTTAAGTTAATTCACAATGAGTCTGGTCTCTCGTCAGGAAATTTATTAATTCCCTTCCCCGAGGAGATCTGCCGGAATATAATCTGGAGGCTAGCTGACGTTTTAACCCCTCAAAATAGTTGGGCTAAAGGTAACCTTAAGAGAATTAAAGCCGCTAAATTAAATACTAAGCAGAATACTCTAATAGAGAGCTACCAATGGGCTATTAATACTCCTGGAACTCCGTCTGAGATAGCGAAGTTTGGCAGATATTACTACCTTTTTATGCATCGTCAGGAACATGTAATTTTCAGGAAGGAGTATTCTAAGAAAACACTTGAGTTTGTAATCAAGAATGCTGATCCCAGGCTCAAATGTGTGCTGTTAAACAACCCTTTAACAACTAGTGTTGTAGGGTCACTAAGTAAGACCTGGGACCCAGATATTCAAAAAAGAGTGATTATAGCCCCTAGATTTCCTTATAAGGATTTTATGAAGTTGCTTAAAAATGCTGAGTTTTTGGCTACCGATAGCGCTACTAACCAAATTGAGTCATATTATATGGGAGTGCCATATTTAGGGCTTCGTGACAGGACGGAGAATATGGAGGGACTAAACGAGAATGCCATACTGGCAAAAGATAACAAAAGAACCATTAAAGGCTTTCTAAGAAATTATAAACGTTATCGAAGACCCCCCCTTGTTATTGAAAAGAATCCCTCAAAGATCATTGTGGATTATCTTGTCGACCATGAATGGTCTTAAGATTAGAGTCTGATAAGCCGCTTTTCTTTTATAGATCTATCACATGCTTCAAGTATTTCTATTACACCAAGGCTGATTTTTGCATTAAGATAGTCAATCTTATCATTTAGAATCTGGTTTATAATCTCATCAAACTCTATAAATAGAGCTTCATCAGTTTTTAATTTTGGGATTAGAACATCACCGTTTCTATAAAATAACTTGCGGGCTGAGGATTTTTCCTTAACTTCTATAATCTGGCTATCATAAACTCTGATCTTATCTTCGGGTTGGACATCATCAAAATGAATCATCTGTTTTGTTCCGGATAGCGTGATAGCTCTCATCTTGACAGGCGATAACCAAGACATGTGGATATGGGCAACGAAATCATTGGGGAAAGTCAAAGCAATATGAGCCATCTCTTCGGTGGTTGATTTTTTATAGTGTTTGGAGCCGGTTGCTAAAACTGATTTGGGTTTAAGGTGAAATATATGGTCCAGAATAGCTAGGTCATGGGGAGCCAGATCCCAG
Organism: uncultured Gammaproteobacteria bacterium; assembly: GCA_964523515.1. Classification (GTDB taxonomy): domain Bacteria; phylum Patescibacteriota; class Microgenomatia; order Daviesbacterales; family UBA10151; genus CAZFZP01. The sequence continues at coordinate 65,420 of CAZFZP010000001.1, read as the reverse complement.
ATGACATTAGCGTCATTCCTGATCGGGCCGGCGTTAGAGCGGATTGAATCATAAAATACCGGTTTACCTAATTTGTCTTTATCAACGGCATCCTTAATATAGTTAACTGGATTACTATAAAGATAGGTGAGGTCACTATGCATCAGCAGTCCTCCTTTTTTGGCAAGCCTTAACAACTCTTTAGCATCAGATAAATTAGTTGTTAGGGGTTTAGCCAGCAGAACATGTTTTCCGGCCTTGAGGGCATCACTGGCAATCTTGAAGTGGGAGATAGGTGGAGTGGCGATAGCGATGATATCGATCTCAGGGTTATCAATTAAGTCTTGATAGTTTTTAGTTATATGAAGCAGTGGGTAATGATGCTTGATTTTAAGAAGCGCTGATTCTGAGAGATCACAGCAATAAACTGTATCTACTTGTGGATGTTTATGGAAATTGCGGACATAGTTTGGCCCCCAATAACCGAGCCCAACGACACCTACCTTAATTTTTTGCATAGAAATCCATTATGGCTTTTATAACAAAGTCTTGTTGGGAGTGAGTTAGCTCAGGGTACATAGGTAATGAAAGGATCTCCTCAGAGACAGTTTCAGTAATTGGAAAATCTCCTTTTTTATACCCTAAACTTTTTAATGATTTTTGAAGGTGCAGCGGCAATGGATAGTATATTCCGGTTTGAACGCCATTTGATAGAAGATATTCAGCTAGTTTGTCACGTTTTTTGCACCTGATTGTATAAACATAATAAACGGGAAGACAGTCCTTACTTATCTGAGGAACAATCAGCCCTGGAATATTAAGAGCTTCAAGTTTCAGATGATAATACCTAGCTACCTGTCTTCTCTTCTCATTCCATCGGTTTAAATGATTCAATTTAATAGAAAGGATAGCTGCCTGAATGGTGTCTAATCTGCTGTTTATCCCAACCTCGCTATATTGGGTATGAGATAATCTGCCAAAATCGCGTAGGCGGATCAATAAATCAGCCATTTTTCTAGAGTTAGTAGTGATTGCACCCGCATCTCCGCATGCCCCTAAATTTTTACTGGTGTAAAAGCTAAAAGCTGCCAGATTCCCCATTGTGCCGGCTTTTTTATTCTTGAAGCAGGAACCGTGGGCTTGAGCGGCATCCTCGATAACTATTAAATTGTATTTTTTTGCCAGCGAGAGGATTTTGTCCATTTGAGCTGGGGTACCATATAGATGAACTGGAATTATAACTCGAGTCCTTTTAGTGATCTTATCCTCGATCATGTTTACATCAACGTTGTAAGTGTTTTCATCTATATCAACAAATACCGGCTTAGCCCCAACATATAGAGCAGCGTAGGCGGTGGAGATAAAAGTATTAACTGGAATAATGACCTCGTCCCCAGGACCGATTCCTAAAGCCATCAATGATAAATGTAATGCATCGGTGCCAGAAGCTACCCCAACAGCATATTTTGTACCAATAAACTTGGCAAACTCTTTTTCAAACTTTTGAAGAGTAGGGCCTTTTATAAAGCTGGAGTTTTCAAATATTTCTTTGATGGAAGAGTTGATCTCCTTCATTAAGGGCTGATGCTGCGCTCCTAAATCTATTAGTGGTATTTTCATATCGTGCAAAGTCTACGAAACCAACCAAACTTTTACAAGAGTGTGAATGTTATAATACCGAAATCAATATCACTTGAATAAGCTATGAATGAAACAGAGAAAGTAATTGTACTGGGAAAAGGGTCTCTTGCCATAAAGGTAGCTGAGTATTTTTTAAACAGCCCAGATTATAATTTAACTCAGATTGTTCCATCGATGCCGGAGCCGATTTGGCAGCCATCCTTTACCAAATGGGCCAGAGAAAATGATGTAAAAATAATTGAATCGGGTCATTATAAAGACCTGCCTTCAGTTAAGGGTGATACTTGGGATATCGATCTGGCAGTGTCAGTTACCTATAACAGGATAATCAAAGAGTGGTTTATAAAAAAATGCAAAAAAATTATTAACATCCATAATGGACCGCTACCAAAATATCGGGGAGTCTCACCTATCAATTGGGCTTTGAAAAATAATGAGTCTTCGCATGGTGTAACAATTCATGAGATAACTCCGGGTATAGATGATGGTCCGATAATCTCTCAGGTAAATTTTTCAATTTTTCCGGAGATTGATGAAGTAGAAGATGTCTATTACCGATGTTTGAACTTTGGCTGGGAGTTATTTAAACAAACTGTACCTAACCTAAATAAAATAAAACCTCAACCTCAAGATGAAGATAAGGCTACATATTATGATCTTTCAAAAAATGAACTCTTAGGGGAGAGACGAGATTTTACCCGCGAGAAATCTAAAACAAATCTCGTCAAGCATTAAGGATATGTCTTAATTTTTTAATAAAGTTGTCACCTCAAATAAATTGTAAGGATATTTTTTGTGAATCGGAGAGTAACTGGCATCCTTAATTAAGGGTAGATCTTCCCCAAAATATGAATTTAGAATAACCCTAAAGCTATTTACCGGAGTAATAGAAGGGTAGAGTAGTTGATCGGGATTTCTATCTGGAAGGTAATAAGCGTTTAAGATACCAAATTTTTCTTTCAACTCATCAGCTGTAGCATCAGTGTAACCTAGATCTATATTGGTACCTCTAAACCTGTCAGGGTAAGTACCCTCATCAGACTGAAGAATAATTATCGGTGGATTAACCGAATTTTTAATTATGTCATCGATAGTCTCCTTTAATAATTGGTTGGTGCAAGTGATAGCATTACGGTAATTCTCCCTCCACGGTTTTGATTTTTCAACCAAAAGAGGTAGGTATTCACACTTTTCATTCATTACAAATGGACCGTGGACAAGTAACGAATGTACGAAAACAAATTTAGGACCTTGTTCCTTGGCCATCAAGGGCACCTGCTTTAGATGGGCTAATTGATAATAATATAGATCTCTACGGTCGTTAGTCGAGCCAATACAGATAAATGAAGATTGTACCGTACAATCAAGTTGAGATAAAAGAGGGTTCAGTAATGTTTGTTCCAGGAATAATCTAGTAATGGCAGAGATGTTGATATTATGATTATTATAAGAATAATTAAAATCGGCAAACCTATTTTTTTCTGTAAAGTAACCACCAGCTCCGAAATTAAAAAATTTATAACTCTTCGATATAAGGTATAAGACTAGTTGGTTTTTCTCGCCATGTTCAAATAATGGTACTGTATCTTGGGATGTTAAACCGACTTGTTTGACCAATTCATCGACATACTTCATATTCAATGCTGAAGGTAAAGAGAGTACTGTTTGTGGGTAATTAGATTGACTTTGGTCAGCGACATAGAAACCCTTATCTTTTAGGTAGTCAGTAAATTCAGAATTCTCGTATTGAAAAAATTGCTTTAAGGAGCTATTGCTGGCATAACTATCTATGACTATATAGTAAATATCCGGAGTGTTAGTTATGCTGTCTAATTTAATGGTATAAGAAAGATTGCTCGTGATGATCAGACGGTTTATTCTCTCCCAGTGAACTAAACTAATCGTTAAAATCGGAGGAACCAGTAAAGATAAGGCTAAAATGTTCAATACCGTCGTAATAACGGGAATCTTCAGAGTATTTTTTTTTACTACATAGATGACGACTAGAGATATGAGCAGTGTCATTAAAAAATAAGTAATGAGAAGTTGTGTTTCAGAATTCGGAGAAAATAGTAATTCGATTAGGTCATGCACCCGACTGTAAGTGAAGATAAAAATAGAGATTACTGTTGTCACTATCGCCGACCTACTTCTACTAAGAAATAGGAAATTAATTAAAGTCCACAAAATAATGACGATAAAAAGAGAGATACTTAAAGGTTGAGCTAAGTCTCTAATTTCTAACTCATTAATATTTAGTGAGAATAATGACAGTGCTAGAAATATACCAATCAAAATTGGATAGAAAGGTAGTTTGAATATCCTAGAGATCATCCGAGAGTTTCCCCACCACGCGTTTTCATTAAATAAATAATTCTTTCAGAGTCTTGTATATGCTGTTTCTTCAATATTCGAAAATGTTTTGAGAATACCCTTTCAAATTGTTCAACATCATAATCATAAAGAAAATTATCCCGATTTGCTAACAATTTCTTAACCTGGGAGTCAGTTTTAGGAACGAATTCAATGATCATGTTTTGACAAAGCTGATTAAACCACTGGGCTAACTTAATAAAGGGTATGTTATTGGTGATAACTAAGTGGTGAAGTAGCGCCAGTACCAGTAAGGTGTCAGTAGGTCCCCGTTGGGTTAGAGAATAACGTTCTTGGTTACCCCAACCGATTTCAGGGCTTGGATTTTTTAGATCCATCAGCAAAGGCAGGCAAGTTACTAGATTATACTTTCTGCAATATAGGTAATTAGATTCAACGGCTTGTGTATCATAGTCAAATGAGACAATCTGTAAGTCTTTGCGTTTGAATAAATGACTATACATTCCATTGTTAGAACCAAAATCCCAAATCGTTTTAGGCCGGGTTTGCTTAACAAGTTGAGATACTAGTCTTGATTTCTCTGCGAGAGCCTTAATTGAGTAGTTATGATTATTGTAGTAATCTCCCCACTCGGTTTGACTGTCAGCTAAAGTGATTTTTTCAACGATATTAGAAAGATCATCTTGGAGTCCTTCTAAACCACGTCTACTTACAGCTGATTTTTTTGTATCTTTGTGCCTACTTGCAAAGTATACCTGAGCTTTTGAGTGAAGATGAAGATGAAAAAGGATTCCCCGGTTCAAATAGGTGTGAACTGGTAAAAGTTTACTAGCTAAATCTAAGGGTATTCCATCGATATATAGCTGCATCAATTTATTTAGTTGACGATCTGTATGTTTCATCAGCATTAAGGGGGCTAAAAAATGCATACAAAATTGGCGGTAGGCTATCCATGGTTGTCCTTCTTGGTATTTTTCAAATGACAGGGTATCGATTAGGATAGGTTTACCTTGAAAGAATTGGATATTATATGCAGAGGCATCTTTTAGGATCATTTGGTGTTCAAGGGCGATTTTTTGAATTGTCAGGATAGTTAAAGCTGCATCTTTAAGTTGGCTAATCGACCATTCGTAGGGATAGGATATAAAGGGTATCTGAAGTGGTTTGATGGTTTTAAAATGGTCAAATAAGGGTGAAGATTTTATAGACCTGACCTCTTTGTGGGGTATTAGAAGTTGGAGTCGAACTAACTCTTGATATAATCCGGAGTTGATTAAGTGCAGGTAGTTTTCTTTATATAGTTTAGAAATATTCCGGTAGACTTGTCCCTGGTGAAGAAAAATTTCTCCACTTGGATCACGGAATGAACTGGGATGTACCATTAAACCTACTCCTTAATACGATTAGATAATTTAGAAATAATTTTTTGAAGGTACGTTTTAATATGCCCCCAGTAAATTTTAAGTGTAAACAGAAAACCGAGTAACAAACCTAGGACAACTTGCAAAAAATAACTACCGCTACCCGGATCTAAGTAAGCCATTGCAGTCGAAGGGAAAATAAGGTTCAGTAATAAAATAAATACTAAAAGTAAAACCATAACGATCACAGTGTAGCACACCACGATTAGTAAAAAAACTAACCTCTTTAGAATAAAGAGTCCTATCTTTGCCTGATATTAATCACCTCAATGTCATCTGTTGCAAACACCACCTTATTTTTAGATAGCTTTAGCTCATCTTTAGTGGCATATCTTTTATTTAAGACTAAATAATCAAGATTATATTCGCTGGCGATATCTGAAACCTTCCTTCTTAGGATGGGAGAGAGGAAGCTCGTCTCATTTATCTTACAGACTTCAATGTCCATCAGAACTTTAGTCTTAGTGTTGTAAGCATACATTGCTGCATTATAGTGAGGAATACACATGATTCGTGGGATAGGGCGTATATTATTTAAAAAATTGAAGACCTGTTTTGTTGTGTCTCTTACTGATCGAGTTTTATCTTGAATGACTCCTTTTAATTGCGAGTATACTGTGAGTGTGATATTAAAAGTTAAAATTGAAAAAAATAGTAGGTAAGCAAGGTATTTATGGTCGTTACTAATTAAGACTTGAAAAAGGGTCGTTGTAACAACAGCGGTTGGGGCTAGCGCCATCTCCAGATACCTCTGACCTTCCCCGATAGGAATTAGATATTTTACTGAAAGGACTAGTACCGCCAATATATAACAAAATAGAACCCATAAACTCATTTTGAAGATAAATGGATCGATAAGAGGAAGAGGGAACAAGAGCAGCCATTGGTTTAACATATAACCGAGTGGAATAATTAGCCAGAGGTTGGTGGCTACCAGAGAGATGGGAGTAAATGTGGATAAAAGGTAATAAATTAAACCTAAAAAGTCACTTTTTTTATTCGCAACTATTCCTCTGATCTGATGAGCAAATCGGTACCTATAATTTATAATCCAGAAATGGGTAATTGATAGATGCCCCTTCAGAACCCGCAGGTAGTAGCCGCGACTCAGTAAAATTGCTATGAACATGCTTGCAAAAAAGATCAGTGGATAAATTAGTGTTTTTTCTATGACCGAAAAAAAGAGTCCAACAAATAGAAGTGATTGTAGAGCGAACCGATGAGTCAAAAATAATAGAATCGTAAATCCGAACCCTACAAATAAGAATCTAATATCATGAAAGTTTGAATAGTAAAGTATCGGATAAAAAGCTAAAGTGAAGTTAAGATACCCTAAAGATCTAGGGGTTAGGTAGCTATTTTCTAAAATTGCGATTGGCATTGTTGCATAGATAACCTGTGCTATCAGTGAAGTCTCTAAATTTTGAGTTAGATGATAAGTTATTCCAAAAACAACTAGGTTTTGGATGATGTCAAACAAAGGGGAGATAAATCCTTGATACTTCTCAAGAGTTTTCTTTGGTACGTATGAGAATAGCCAGGGAAACACTGGAGGAGTCGAAAAATAACCCTCAAAGATAAAGTTTTTTCGAATCTTTTTTGTAGGAATTCGATGGTTGTTCTCTCTAACTAAATCAGTTTCCATCATTCTCATCCAAAGATCTATGCCAAAGTATCTATTAAAAAAACGAGGATAGGATTGAAAAAAGAAACTAATAACTGGCACGATTAATGCCGCTAGAAAAGGATAGCTCTTAATAAATTCAAACATAATTATATTGTGAATTATATAGATTATTTATAAGTATACAATCTTCGTCTAAAGGTAGCTCGACTTAGTCTTGATGATGCTATATAATCACGCTCGCTATGGAAGTAACTAAATCCTCAATAACTTTAACTGATAAGCCAGCCCAACTACGCTTTAGTTTTGTTGTCTCACAGGGTAGGGAAATTTTCAAAGGCTCAGCGTTATTAGACCCATTACTTGCTCTAACTAGAACCGACCTTAGTTTAATTAATCACTTCCATGATAAAGTCTCACCAGTCAACCCGTCTCATCCATGGAGACTCGAATCTCGCAAGGGATCTATATTGAATGGTGAAATAGAAGATTTTTCAACTTTTGCAAATTGGGAGTCGTTGGGTGGTCCATTAGAACATATAAGATTGGCAACTGACTCAGCGCCTATTATCATTGCCGAACTTAATAAAAACCTAAGACCCGATAATACTTTAGATTCAGACGTTTTGCGAGCCAGGGATGATATTGTAAAGATAAATCCGATCCATTCTGCAGTAGTCGCAGCCTTGCACGATGA
>CAZFZP010000001.1:10078-57714 GCA_964523515.1 uncultured Gammaproteobacteria bacterium | reverse complement strand
AGGGAGGGAGATTACTCATATGTTATATTTTAATGAACTTGTTGGTCATGCCTTACTAAAAAAAATTGGTATCCGCGACGATCTATTGGTTGTGATGCCAGGATCTGACGTATTAATCACCCCTCCTGATAAGGACATTTATGAGGTGCTGAAGACCTCACCAGCTGAAGGAGTGGTTCTCAGAATTGCTGATGAATTTGGTAAACGGTTTCCAAAGTCTAATAGACTTTATCAACCAGATGATTATCTTCAATGGGCGAAAACTTACACCAGTCGTCCACTTTCTGGCAGGCACTCTGAGCGGTGGTATCGTGATCGCATTGAGTTACATATTAATAATCTACCTAGATATTTTCAGTCAGTTGATCGATGGATTTCTTCGGTTTCAACACTAACGCTAGATCGACTGATTCAGTCATTAAATTATAATTTGGCACCAACCCTTCTGCCGGTCTAGAAAGATTCAATTAGCCTCATGGTATAATCTGAAAATGAAAAAAATAATTATCCTGGGAGCAGGTGGTAACTCGAGGGATATTGTCGATATGATCGCCGATATCAATGAGCTGAGAGAGACATATCAATTAATTGGCATTCTTGATGATGACCGGAAGCTAAAAGGCAGTAAAATTATGGATGTTAAGGTTTTGGGGACAATCAAGGATGCTTATAGATATACAGATTGTTATTTTGTAAACGGCGTTTATTCAGTAATAAACTTCTTTACAAACGAAGATATTCTTAAAAGATCAGGAATATCACTACGAAAGTTCGTAACAATAATTCATCCAACTGCCAGTATCTCTCGAACAGTAAAGTTAGGTAAGGGTGTAGTTGTTTTACCAGGGGTGGTGTTGCGAACTAATGTACATATTGGTAACCACGTTACCCTACACCCTGGTGTGGTCGTTGGACATGACACTAAGATCGGAGATTTCACATTTTTAGCTAGTAAAGTTGCAGTTGGTGGGTATGTTCGCATCAGCAGATCTTGTTTTATCGGATCAAACAGCACACTCAGGGAGCGTATTAAACTAGGAAGATATAGCATTGTTGGTATGGGAAGTGTTGTCTTGAAGGATGTTCCTGACGAGTCAGTTTTTGTAGGTAATCCGGCAAAATTTCTTAAAAAATCCCGCCAGTGAAAAATAAACTTCGATTTCACATAATCAGCATGGCAACCTATGGACACGGATTATCTGGAGGTGATAGAATTTGGATAGAAATTTCTAAAAAGTTAGCAGAAAAATTCTCGGTAAACGTTTATCTTTGGGAGGAAGGGCTAGCTATCGCTAAAAGAGAAGGACTAAAAAAAGTAAATTTTATTTTATGGTCTGCACGCAAAGCAGCTAAGCTTGGTTTTTTTATTAATTATTTTATTAGAGTGTGGATTGGAATACATCAGTCTTTAAGATTGAACTTGGAAAACTCCCCGAAAACGATAATTTATTCTGCCTCAGAATTCTGGCAAGATAGCATCCCGGCATTAATTTTGAAAATAAGGTTTCCTAAGATAAAATGGGTAGCTGCCTGGTATCAAACAGCTCCAAACCCCTTAAACGGATTTACAGAAGGTCGTAGAGATAACAAGCATTACCTAAGCGCCTTCTTATATTGGTTAGTGCAATTTCCTGTTAAACCCCTCGTCACAAAGTATGCAGATTTGATCTTGGTGAATAACGAAAACGAGAGATCTCAGTTTAAAATATTAAATCAAAGAGCTAAAGTTATGGTGATGCTAGGAGCCATTGATCTTAAGAAGATTAACTCTTATAGACAGAAACACTCCTCTACTAAAAAATTATATGATGGGGTTTTTCAAGGTAGATTTCATCCGCAGAAAGGAGTCGTGGAACTGGTTAGTATTTGGAGGATAGTTGTTGACTCAAAACCGGATGCAAAGCTGGCAATGATAGGAGATGGGCCGTTAATGGAAAGTGTAAAGTTAAAAATTAAAAGTGAAAAATTAGAAAACAATGTAAAACTCTTTGGATATGTGTTTGATGGATCGGAAAAATACAAAATATTTTCTCAAAGTAAGATAGTATTACATTCAGCCTTTTTTGATAGTGGTGGTATGGCCTCACTCGAGGCTATGGCTTTTGGAGTACCAGTGGTTGGATTTGATCTTAAAGCCTACAACTCATATTACCCAAAAGGGATGACTAAGGTAAGAGTTGGCGATATTAAAGCCTTTGCTAATCAAGTTTTACTACTTCTTAATAATCATAAGATAAGTAGTAAGATAACTAAAGAAGGATTAAAAATGCTTGAGACAAATTGGTCTTGGGAGGTCCGGGCTAAATCTTTACTTAAATTCATTAACAGGTGATTTTAATATTTCTAATACTATTTTTAGTAGGTATTTTCACTCATCATGCTAGTTTCTTGCTGGCTATTTATGGCGATGAATGGATAGATATTTATGAATTCATTAGTGAAAATGGCCGGGATCAATACCCATACTTTTCGCCTCTGCCGGGTATTTTAAAATACTTAGCTCCATGGGGATCATCTTTTTTCATTGTCGGTAATCTTTATAAAATATTCGGGACAGACTATATGCCATATTACATAGTTTCATTCCTGTTCAGGATGTTTGCGACCTTCTCGATCTACTTATTTTGCCAGGAGATAGGGAGAACGATGATTAAACAAACAAACTCCCAGGTTAAGCTCCTAAGCTTCTTGATAGCCCTCTTTTTCTTAGTTAGTTATACCGGTATTCAAAATACGGATTGGGCACACTACATGAATATTTATCTAGCCTCCGCTTTTTATATTATTAGTACCTATTTTCAAATTAACTTCTATCAACGATTCAAAACTAAAGATCTGTGGTTACATCTACTTTTTATAACACTATCTTTAATCAGTGGATCAGTCAGGATGTTTCCATTAGTTTTCGCCATCCCGGTGATGGATTTTATAATCTTGCTAATTTATCGCAAAGATTATCAAAAAGTGAGGCAGATTTTTGTAAAGTTTGTAGGATTTTTGCTAATAGTAGTCAGTCTATGGGGAGCTGGTCTTTTTGGCGGGCCTTTTGGCGTATACTCATATGGGGAGTGGTCATTCAATAAGTTCCTATCAGTTGTTATATCTGATATCCCGGGTGCCATTGGAACTTATTTACATTGGCTAGGTGTCTTAGTAGTACCAGATGGTTCGATCTTAGGATTATTTAGTATAAAACTCATTGGCTCCATAATTTTATTATCTATATTAGTAACGATCTTAAAACTGGTCAAAGGAAATAACAGCTATTTATGGAGTGCAATATTTGGATGCAACTTTTTAATCTTTATGTTGGAAATGTGGTACTACAACCCAATACTGTTAATCGACTCTTCGCATCGGTATCTGTGGGTTAACTTTGTGACTCTATTGTTTTATCTGACTGTAATTCTTTTTTTGGTCATTAAGAATAATTCTTTACCTCGAGTATTGGTGTACGTTGTGTTAGTTTTATTGATTCTGATCCACCTTTCCTCAACCAAAGCGATCTATAGATATTGGTTGGAAAATGGAAGATCGAGTGAGTTTATAAAATTAACTGAGCAACAGATTGTTAACAGATTTACCTCTCCGATAAAAGCACCAGTTGCCATTTATTTAGATGTAGATGATGCTAGGGTTGCACACTCTGTGATCTTTGGCTTGGGGTTTAAAATTATGGTGCTCTCTAAGACCTGGGACAAACAGTTTTACCCGGTTGTATACGATGACCTGAAAATTTTAAAAAAAGATCTTGATTTAAAAAAGTCCGAGAGATGGTCGAAAGAAGATTTAATACAAGGAGTCTATGCTTACCGTATTAGAGATAAAAGAATCTCTGATATAACAGATGAGGTGCGACTTTTACTTAGTCAATAATCGGTATATTATCTCGCTAAACACTTACACTTGATTTTTATAAAAAAGGTTAATTAAATCAGTAATTTTTTGTAATTCTTTGTAACTTAAATTGGGATGAACAGGAAGTGATAGCACTTGTTGGGAAATGGCTTGAGTTTGTACAAGATTAAGATTTTTGTATTGTTGTTTCATAAATTTTTGCTTGTGGATAGGGATCGGATAATAAATCACTGTAGATACTCCATTTTGACTTAAGAATTGCATCAGTTTTTCCCGGACAATCTTTCCCTGCCTGATTTGAATAGTATACTGATGAAAAACATGATTAAATCCGTTAGGAATTGAAGGGGTGAGTAGTTGTTTTATAGGGGATAACCTAGATGTAAGAAAAGCCGCATTTTTGACTCTTTGCAGATTATATTCTGGTAGCTTTTTGAGTTGTTCTATTCCTAAGGCTGCGCTAATATTGGTCATCCGAAAATTGAATCCTAATATCTCATGATGGTAACGTTTCCTCATTCCATGTTCTCTTAGTAATTTAATTTTTTTAGCTAACTTTGCGCTATTTGTTGTGATCACTCCACCCTCTCCAGTAGTCATATTTTTAGTTGGATAAAAAGAGAAACAACCAGCATCCCCAAAAGTACCGACTTTTTTAGACTTTATTGAAGCACCATGTGCTTGGCAGGCATCCTCAATGACAATCAGGTTATAACGTTTTGCAATCTTCCGAACTTTAATCATATCTGCTGGTAGTCCGTAAAGATGGACTGGAAGTATAGCTCTAGTACGAGGAGTAATATATTTTTCAATTAAATCTGTATCGATATTATAAGTATGGGGATTAATATCTACAAAGACAGGTTTTGCTCCCAGATATATTATGGCGTTTGATGAGGCAATAAAGGAAAAAGAGGTAGTGACAACCTCATCGTGTGCTTTTATTCCCAGAGACAATAGGGCCAAATAAAGTGCTGCGGTGCCACTACTGGTTGCGATAGCAAATTTGCTGCCAATAAATTTAGCAAAGTCTTTCTCAAACTCTTCGACCCATTTTCCTTGTGAGAGGTGTCCAGATCTTAATACTTTAACTACTTCATTAATCTCTTTTTGGGTAATGATAGGTTTAGCAATTGGGATGGGGTGAGTCATTTTTTGAGACATTCTATGCACCACAAAATTTTGGGTTTTTGCTGTCCTCGTGAGATGTGATTGCCACACCGACATACAAAACCAACTATTCTCGCAGGTGATCCATAAATAAGTGCATGAGAGGGTACGTCCCTTGTCACTAAAGAGCCTGCCCCGACAAGAGAAAATTCCCCAATGGTTAAGCCTGGTAGTAAAATTGAGCCTGCCCCAATAGAAGCGCCTTGCTTAATTATAGTAATATGTGACTTCCAATCACCGTCAGTTTTTAGTTTCCCCTCGTTTGTAGTAGAGCGTGGAAATTTATCATTTGTCACGCAGACATATGGCCCTATAAAAACACCATCTTCTATAACAGTTTGATGATAAACACTTGTATAGTTTTGGATTTTGACTGTGTTACCTATTTGAGAATCTTTATCGATGTAAACCCCCTTTGAGATTATACAATCAGATCCAATTAGAACGTTTTCTCTAATCTGAGCATGATGCCAAATCTTAGTTCGTTTACCTATTTTGGCTGAAGATGCAATTTCGGCTGATGGATGAATCATTTTTTTAAACTTATTTCTAATGCCTTTAAAGCAAATAATGAATCTAGATCGATATTATTTTTAATGCAATCTATAAAGAACAGAATCTCCTCTTTGAGAGGTTCTTTTTTCTTTACAGACACATTCGTAATATCTGGCTCAGAAAAAAGCAATACATAGTCCGAAAAATTAGAAGATTCCTCTTTAAATTTGCTGTAGTTGCTTTTATAAATCTCAATTTTTTGACTTATATAATCCATTTCCAGGTATCCTTCACTGCCTGTAATATTAAGTTTTCGAATTTTGACTGGACTGATCCAGTTGGCTTGAATATAGCTCGATGCTCTTTTGTATTTCAAAAAAAATTCCACAGAATCTGGACGGCGACGGGTATGATTTAGCTGTTTATTAACACTAATATTAGTAGGCAATTCCCCCAATAAATAGTTAGAGATATCGATATCATGGATAGCTAGGTCAACGGCCACATCCACATCTTTAATTTGTGGCGGAAATCCACCCACCCTTCTAGATGTAATGGCAATTATTCTACCTAATATTCCACTATCAACAATTTCTTTAACTTGTCTTAAGGCGGGGTTATATCTTTCAATATGCCCAACTAGTAGCTTAACCTTATTCCTTTTTGCTAGATTAATTAATTTTTGGGCATCATTAATATTAGAGGTAATAGGTTTTTCCAAAAGAGTGTGAACTTTCTTTTTTAGACAATAAGAAGCCACTTTAAAATGTAATGATGTTGGTACACAAACAGAGACAAGATCTATCTCTTCTTTTTCCAACATCTCTTCGTAATCTCTATAAAATTTGGTATGGTGTTTTTCAGCAAGTTGAGTGCCTAATGTTTCGTTTAAGTCTGAAAGGGCAACTAGAGTAATGGAAGAAATTTCTGAGTAAACCCGGACATGATTTTTACCCATGTTACCTATTCCGATAATTGCGGCCTTCATCGTCAGCTAATACTATCATTTAAACTATTTTATTTCTATTGATTTCTTGAATACATTTTATGTAATCATTGATCTATAATCATGTGACAGAGTAATTTACATGATGTGATTAGACTGTCTTATTGTTAGACTGTTCAAGTTGCTGTAGAATGTCAAAATTAGTGAGACATTTTAATTTATTACTAGAAGGATTTTATAAATGAAGGTTTTAGTTATTGGAGGTGCGGGATTTGTTGGTTCATGGCTTACCCATGAGTTATTATCAAGAAAGTTTGAAGTAGTAGTAATAGACCCTGGAGTTCATTACTCAAACTGGGACATTAAGACTAAAAAAATAATTACTAAATTCAAAAAGGAGCAACTTCTAAAGGGTGCTAAGATTCACAAAAGAAAATTCGAGGATGTCGGTAATAAAATACTAAAAAAAGGAAAATTTGATTGTGTTATACATTTGGCCGGAACTCCTCTTGAAAAAGCAGATGATTTTGACTTTTCTCTTAAACAACTAACCGAAGACATTGGTTTAACATATAGAGTTATAAAAGCAGTTAAAGAAACAACAGTAAAAAAATTTATTTACATGTCATCAATTGCTGCATATGGAGATTGCGATGATGTTATAACTGAAATGGATTCGTTGGTTCCTAAGACCCCGTATGGTGTAACCAAGGCTTGTGGTGAATTTCTTGTAAAGTCAGAGTTAAATAATTGGAATGTAATTAGAACGACTAATGTTTATGGATTTGGGGATATGAATAGTAGGGCTTCGAACTCGATAATTAATAAGATTCTAAAAGGAGAAAAATTTTGGGTAAACAGCTCCATTGACCTAGATTTTACTTATGTTAAAGACTTGGTGTCGGGAATTGCGGATGTACTGCAAAAAGCACCAAACTCTGAGACGTATCATATAAGTGGAGGAAAAGCTAAAAAATTGGTGCACTTTGTAAAATTTTTAAAAGCTCACTTTAAATTTGAGTATGAAATAAAAGATATTCAGGATCGACCTAAACGAGGTACAATGGATCGGAAAAAAATAAAAAAAGCCATAGGTTGGTTTCCGAAAACCAATCTTAAGAGCGGAATTGAGGACTATATGAAATATATAAAGCAATATAATATCGCATAAGATGAATAACCCGGTAAGAAAAAGTAACAAATGTTTGATCTGCCAAGAGAAAAAATTAACAAGATATCTGTCTTTGGGTAAGGCAGCTCTAGCTAATTCATATCTTAATAAACATGAATTAAAGAAAGAGGAGTTTAAGGCTCCGCTAGAGGTTTATTTTTGTCACAACTGCCATCTGGCACAGCTTTTGCATATTGTTGATAGAAGTTATATTTATAACGATTATGCATATTTTTCTTCGACCTCTCCCATGTTAGTTAGGCATTTTGAGGAGTATGCTACAGAGGTTTTTAAGCGATACCCAGACCAATCGAGGCAGTTGGTGGTTGATATTGGAAGTAATGATGGAGTACTACTGAAGCCTTTCAAAAAATTTGGGTCAAGAATACTAGGGATAGATCCAGCTAAAAATATAGCGAAGATTGCAAATAAGCAGGAGGTCGAAACTATCGCAGAATTTTTTAATAAAGATTTAGTGTCCAAGATTATCAAAAAATATGGTAAAGCGGGGATTATTACCTCAAACAATACTCTGGCTCATACAGATATTTTGCACGATATATTCTTGGGTGTTAAAGAATTACTCGATGAAAAAGGGATTTTTGTATTTGAGGTCCAGTACCTAGTTGATCTTCTTTCTCACAACGAGTTTGACAATACTTATCATGAACACATCTGCTATCATGCGGTAGCTCCACTATCATATTTATTAAATATGCACGGTATGAAAATGATTGATGTAATACATACCGATACTCATGGAGGGGGAATTATGGTGTTTGCAGCTCATAAAAAATCGTCGCATAAGATCAAAAAAAAGGTAGGGATGTTTTTAGACAATGAAAAGAAACTGGGTTTACACAAACTTTCAACGTATAAAAAATTTGCTACCCGTCCCCCAATGGTGAAAAAACAACTAACTAAGATGTTGAAGGATTTAAAAAAACAGGGCAAGAGAATTGCAGCGTACGGAGCTTCAGCTAAAGCAACGACATTACTTCAATACTGTAATATTGGCCCTGGGATAATTGATTATATTACTGATAGTGCTCCTTCCAAACAAGGTAAATATACACCCGGTACTCATATTCCAATTGTTCCTCCCGAAACTTTAAAATCAAAATCAGTTGACTACATAGTTATCACTGCTTGGAACTATGCTCAAAATATTATGGAAAAAGAAAGTTGGTTTAAAGATCAAGGTGGTAAGTTTATTATTCCCATCCCGGAGCCATTAATTGTAGAGTCGTTAAAAGAATATGAAAAATAAAGTAGCTTTTGTAACTGGAGCAGCAGGTTTTATCGGTAGTAGTTTAGTGGATCGGTTACTGTTGGAAAAATATTATGTTTATGGTCTTGATAATTTATCAAAAGGAAGTCTAAAAAATCTCAAATTAGCAAAAAATAATAATAACTTTGAGTTTATTAAAGGAGCAGTCGAGGATAGTATCCTTATAAGAAAGTTAATTAAGAACATACAACCAAATATAATTTTTCATTTGGCATCAGGTAACCTATTAACCTCTCTTCAGGATCCAATTCAAGATTTAAGGACTACCTGCGTCGGAGTAATTAATATCCTTCAATCACAAAGAGACTATTGTCTTACAAGTACCCTGATTCATTCATCAACAGGTTCAGTTTATGGTCAGCCAAAATATCAACCACAAGACGAAAGCCATCCCTTAGAGCCAGTTTCACCATACGGTATCAGTAAGATGGCAGCAGAGAGATATATTGATCTTTGGAGTAACCTGTTTGGCATTAAGGCAGTAATGTTAAGATACTATAATGTATATGGACCTCGGCAGAATTTCAGTACTACAGGAGGAGTTATACCAATATTTATCGATAAAGCACTTCGTAATCAACCACTAACAATAGAAGGAACGGGAGATCAAGAGCGATGTTTTACATATGTAGACGATGTAGTAGAAGCCAATGTAAAAGCGGCAACAACACCATTAGCCTTGGGGGAAATATTTAACATAGGTACCACTGAGATCACCACAATTAAACAGTTAGCTGATATTGTTTTAAAAACGACTCAAAGTATATCAGGTATTAGTAGTGTACCTAGAAGGCTTGGAGATATAGATAGATTTCAGCCCAATATTAGTAAGGCTAGTGAGACTTTAGGATATACCCCACAGGTTTTTTTAAAAGAGGGAATCCAAAAAACGGTTGAGTGGTTTAATCAAATAGATAAATAGTTGTTTTAAAATGATTCAGCATCCAATCTCGATTGTCATACCTGTTTACAATGAGGCAGAGATACTTCAAAAAGTAATCTTAAAATTACAAAAACAACTTGCTACGCTTACTTCTAATTTTGAAATTCTTATTATAGAAAATGGTAGTTCTGATGAATCAGCGAGAATAGGACAGCAATTATCTCAGTCAAATAAAAAGATAAAATATTTTCATCTTGAAAGACCCAGTTATGGTGCAGCATTGAGGTATGGATACCTAAAATCTACTAAAAAAATAATAGTAAATTTTTCGGTCGATTGGATTGATTTAAAATTTCTCAATGATGCCATAGCAGTACTTGATAAACATTCAATTGTTGTTGCATCGAAGATGAACTCTCTGAGCCAAGATCGTAGATCATTAATCAGAAAAATTGGCGGGAATATATTTCACATATTAACTAGAATTCTTTTTGATTGTCCAGTTAGCGACACTCATGGTATTAAGGTAATAAAAAAAATCAGTACAGTTCCCATTATAAAAAAATGTCACTATGGAAGTGAAATCTTTGATACGGAGTTAATCATTCGCGCCCACCAAAAAGGATTAAGCATTACCGAAATACCTATTGAAGTATCGGAGTTACGAGCTGCCCGTAGCGGGATAGTTAAGCGGGCTATTAAAGGAGTACAGCAGCTTCTTTTACTTAGATACCAGATGTGGTTGGAAATGATATTTAAGAAATCTGAGTGATAAATTACATGTCAAAAACGTGGATTAAGAAACAATATTTATTATTGGGTAGTAATTACCAAAATATATTAATCTTTTCATCTGTGTTTTTCATATTTTTGTTTATTCTTAATTACAGTACTTTAGAAATATTATTAGGCATGGGTTTGCACGGTGATGATTGGAAGGTACTGCTTTGGTCAAAAACTTTGACTACTAATCACCTAATAAATATTACTGATAACCTGAGAGGTGGTGGCTATGGGTTTCTGCATGAAATGTATCATATTTATTTCTTAGAACGATTATGGGGAGGTAATATTTCAGCTTTTCAACTAACCAATATTCTTATTAAGACTTTGGCGACATTTTCGATTTTTCCTATGGTTTTAGTAATATTTAAAGATAAAATTCTATCGCTTTTTACAACAATTTTATTTGCCATTAGTGCTACTGCTACAGCCTCTTTGGAATGGGTAATTCTAGCCGGTGATTATTGGGCGTTATTAATGATCAATATGTTTTTAGTCATCTACTATCTTTCGGTAAAATCTAATAAATTGGATTTAAAATGGGCATTTTTACTGCCAATTCCTTTTTTAGGGTCAATGTTTTTTTCCCCGATACGAGCTTATCCAATACTGCTAGTTCCTATGTTAATTGAGACATTTATTCTTGCTACTCATAAATCTATCCATCAGTTTCGCTTATCTTTGTTTAGACTAACAGTAATTTATTTGCCTGTGCTGCTTATTATCTTATTTATGAACCGCCAGCTGGTATCATTTTATCCATTAGAAAGTATGCCAATAATTGAACCACTAATAAAAGGGGATTGGATTAAAGCTGCATTGCCAATAATTGGATTAGGTACGCCCTCTTTCCCTACATCAGTTACAAGTAAGTTATTTGTTAATTTCAAATATGGTAATTACGGCAGCTATATTACATATATATTGATTGTACCCAGTGTTGTTTTTATTGCTTTGACAAGCTTGTTTTCTGCCGTCTTGTCCAAAAGGCCCAAAAGGTTCTTCAAAAGGGTATTTATTCCCGTATTTCCATTTATTTTTATTTCTTACCTGCCTTTTTTACATCCTCAAGTTATAAATCATGTCTTAAGGCCTAATATTCATCCTTCTGAAATTTTTAATATCATGATTGGGGTATATATCTTAACTCTGTCTTTTGTAGCTTTTTTGGAATGGCTTGAGGAACAAAAAAAGGATCCTCACCTGTTTGCCTTATGGATTGGGCCAACTTTTTCTTTAATCTTTATCATTGCAACTGTGATTTTAACCGATAAATCAACTAGTTTTTCGACCATACACCGTTACTTAATGATTCCCTCATTGGGAATTTACTTAGCATTGGCTAGTATTTTAAGTAAAGTTTTTTGGAAGTTACTATTCCTGGATAACAAAAAATATACCGTGATTGGGATAGTTATGATCTTTGCTTTTTATCTAAGTTATTTCCAAATGAATAGGGAACTTATAAAAGATTACTACGGTGGCAAGCTTAAACACGGAAGAAGTTTTTCTGAAAATAATATAATGTTGCAGCAAGCACGAGAGTTATTGAGTAAATTAGGATATGATTTTGATAAGCCAGCTGCATTCTTTATTGATACATCCACAGACCCTAAAAATGGAGAATTTTATGAACAGGGATTTGTCAATGGCTTTACATATTGGATTTATATGCCAGATAGAGAGCTCCATAGTAAATGCGCAGCCCTTATTATTCGGAAAGAACAACTTAGCAGAGCTTACCAAACTAAAGGAGGACAGAAAGGATTTATACTCCCAAGTTATTGTGTGTTGGATCGCAAAGATCCAAACTTCACTCTATATGGAAAAAATGGAGTAATGACTTTTTATCCAATTAGCTCATTTTATGCTTTCAGATTGGAAAATAAGGACGTGATTGATATTACTCAACAAACATTAGATGAAATACAAAATTAAGGTAAATAATTGATCTACATGAGTCTTTACAAAAATCCTACTTTAATTTAGTATGTTTCAAGTTTTAAGCAATGGTAAAAAAAACTCTCAATATTAAACAGACGCGATTTTTAATTACCGGTGGTAGCGGAACTTTTGGTAGAAATATTATAAAAATATTATCGGCAAAGGGTGCTAAAAATATAATTTCTATTAGTCGCGATGAGAATTTAATCAAAGAAGCTGAAGTAGAGGTAGGTTTTTCCCCAGTTAAATTTAAACTGGGTGATATTACTGATACTCATCTAATATCCCGTTTAATGCAGGAGGTTGACGTAGTGTTTCATACTGCAGCGATCAAACATGTTTCTTTAGCAGAACAAAACCCTCGAGAAGCTCACAGAATAAATGTAACCGGTCTGTTAAATCTGCTAGATAATAGTTCGTTAATCAAGCGATTTATTCATGTTTCATCAGATAAAGCTATTGGAGTAATAAATTGTTATGGTGCTACCAAATTAGTGGGAGAGTACTTAGTTCGAGAAAGTAATGAGTTATATCACAACCAATATTTAATTATCCGTTGCCCGAATCTGTTGGGTTCTAGAGGGTCTGTGACTGATGTTTGGAAAAGACAGCTAATACAAAACAACGCAATAAAAATAACTGATCCGGATATGACTAGATATTTTGTTACACCCCAAGATGCTGCCGAGTATGTAGTAGAGGTTGCCTTAAAAAAAGTTGTTAACCCTATGGAGATATATTATCCTATTAAATTTACTAAAAAATATTTACTTAAAGATTTGGCACAAGCTTTCATAGAGTTGTTTGGGGATGCTAAAACTAAGATTGAAGTTATGGGGTCGTTACCGGGTGAGAAAAAACATGAAGACTATATTAGTGAGGTTCAGTTAGTTTCTAAATTAGAATTAAAGAAAATTCTGTCTCAAAATGTGCATCTATAAAAAGTATGAATATCTTACAGGTTGCTCAATTTACTTCTCCATTTCGCAGCAAACTGATTATTAAATCCTTTAAGGGTTGGATTAAAAAGAGAGACAACATATTAGATATTGGTTGTGGTACTGGGATAACCAGTATCATGATTAAAAAAAGCTTTAGATCTACTATCATTGGATGTGACATTGTAAACTATTTAACAGTTGATCTGCCGTTTCATAAGATTCCAAGACAAGGTAAACTGCCCTTTAAAGATAAATCCTTTGATAAGGCTATATTAAATGATGTCTTGCACCATACAAGTAAATCCTACCAAATAAATATTATCAAAGAAGGTCTTAGAGTATCTAGACAACTATTAATTTTTGAAGTTGAACCAACTTTTTTTGGTAAAGTATTTGATATAATTTTAAACAATCTTCATTATCATGGTTTAGAAACACCACTAACCTTTAGAGATAGTGAGGAATGGGCTAATTTATTTGAGAAGATGGAGTATATATATTCCATAAAATCTGTGAAAGCCCCTTTCTGGTATCCATTTTCTCATATTGCTATGCTTGTGCAAAATAGAGAAAATAAGAATAGATAATATGCTGAAGTTATTATCCTTGAATTTTAAATTTATTTGTCTTGTCATGTTTTTAAACCTAGCCCTCATTTTATATATATATTGGGGTGTGTTTTCATTGGAGCTTCAAGGTGATACTTGGCAGTATGCATGGGCGTATATTAAGGCATATGGCAACGCTATGTTTAACGAGGATTTTTGGAGAAATATGCGCACTAGCTTAGGTGGAGCAACCTTAACATTTGATATTATTAAAGACCTGTTTGGGTTAAATGCCTTCGCTTATTACTCAATTGCAGTCCTCCTAAAATTTATTTCAGTGATTGTTTGGTATTTACTTATCAATAAACTGTGCAGAAATGGATTTGTTGCACTTATTTGCTCACTACTGTTAGCGGTTTCTTTTGCTGGTGTTGAAGCAACCCACTGGGTCTTTAATATGTATGCCTATATTGGTCTAATTTTTATAACTTTAAGTATCTATATTGGGCTTGATTTACCCACAAATTTTAAAATTAAGACCTGGTCAGTGTCTTTTTTTCTAGCTTGTCTGGGGATTTGGTATGCAACTATGAGGACTAGTGGGTTTGTAATCGTAATTTTGGCCTGGAGTCTTTATAAGCTAATTACTTTAAGATCCAAGAATAGCCTCAGAAATTTAATTTTCTGGTTTGTAGGTTTCGCTATTTTCATTCTGGTTGATAAATTTTTACTTGGCCAAATGGAGTCAGATTATTCACAAAAATACATCATTGGCGTTGGGTTGGAAGCATTTTGGTATCAGATTAACCTATCTAAATTCGATTTTTTGCTTTCTCCGACCACTAATCTAGGCGTCGTTCTATTACCTGATATGACTTGGTCTAATTTAAACTTTCCTAAATCTTTTTCATTTTTGGGGAGCAGTCAATTTCGTTCCGTAATAATTCCCAGTCTGTTTATATTTGGCGGGATTACTTGGGTGATAACGGGTGTTTTTTCTAAAAGAAAGGATGTTGCTACTCATCTGACACCCAAATTTTTGTCCCTTTTTTCTTTCGGTTTGTTATGGACTATAGTTGTTTACCTTGTCTTAAAACAAGGACCATTAAATTTTACATCATGGATAAATTTGGCACTTACTTTATTTGGTGGATATTTTATGATCATCTGTACATTTTTAGTTCTTACAAAAGGCTTATCCACTCACATAAAAGATTTATTTTTAATTACTCTGCTTTGGTCATTCTCCTTTTTATTACTCCCTTTGTTTATGAATGGTGGACCCGTTTTGGGGACTTACCACCGTTATTTAATTACAACTGGTCCCAGCGTTCCGTTGTTTTTAGCAGGAATATTAACTTTGGGCTATCATTTTCAGAGTAAATTGCTGCGGGTTACCACTCTTTGTCTGGTACTGTTGATGATCTTCAGTCATGCGGTTAATACTAAAGCATTTTTTGACAATAAGGCCTTAACTCATAACCGATTTTTGGCTAATAATATATGGCAGCAATTTACAGAAATTGTACCTAATAAAATTGAGTTTTCAAAATCTAACCCACCTATCTTATGGTTTGAATCTGCAGAAAATCAACTTGATAAAGAAACTTTATTTGAAACACTGTATTTTGGATTTCTGTTTAGAACAAGTTTAAAGTATGGCTGGGATCCGCATATGGGTACAGGTTTGTATTATGAAAATTACCCGGATCTTGTTAAATACATTAAGGAGAATCCCAAGTCTATTGTAAATCTTTATGGAATTAGGATGGAGCAACAGTCTTTGCTAAATGTAACAGAAAAAATAAAACAAAAATTGCTACTGAATGAAGAATGAGTTCCTCGGGCCGGCTTGTATCAGTAATTATTCCTACATACAATAGCTGGAACACTCTACAGGCTTGTATCAAATCTATTTATCAGCAAAGTTTAAAGCCTTTGGAGATAATAGTTGTAAATAACGCCTCAACTGATAATACAACCAAGAAAATAACAAAAGATTTTCCCCAGGTGAAATTTATGACATTAAATTACAATCTTGGTGTAACAGGAGGTAGAAATATTGGCATAGACCAATCTAGTAAAAGGAGCGATTACTTATTATTTTTTGATCATGATATGGTTGCTGATAAAAAAATGTTGGAAAATTTAGTGGCAGCTGTAAAGTCGAATAAGGCTGTTGGAATCACGACACCGAAAATATACTACAATAGAGACCGGAAAAGAATTTGGGCAGCTGGAACTAATATCAATCTTTGGACAGGACAGATTTTATTTAGGGGAGGTAGGGATGTGGGGCAATATGAAAAGATTGAGGAAGTTCAGGTAGCTCCCGCAGCAATACTAGTTAAACGAGCTGTCTTAAAAAAGGTCACAAGATTTGATAATCGCTATTTTGCTACCTACGAGGACACTGACTTTTGTTTCAGAGCTAAAAAAAATGGTTTTGTCACTTTGTACAGCCCAAATGCCATTGCATATCACAACATCTCACCTTTAAAAAAGGACGAGCGCGTTAGATTAATAAGTCGTAGTTTTTGGATAGGGCGCAACAGGGTTATTTTTATGAGGGATTTCGGAAAGAATTTCTATATTTTTTTATTTTTTTCTCCGGTCTATTTAATATACTTTGCGGTTATTTGTTTTAAGGAAAAAAATTTTACAGGTTTTATGCAGTTTTGTAGAGGATATATGGAAGGAGTTACATCTCCTAGGAGATATGGTAACATCCTAAAAACGAATAAGGATCTAAATTGAAAACTAAAAAGTATCCGTTAATATCAATCATTGTCTCTAATTATAATGGTGCCAAATTGAACACTCTACAAGAATGTTTACAAAATTTTAAAAAAGTTGACTATTCTAACTTCGAATTTCTACTAGTAGACAACGCTTCAACGGACGATAGTGTAAAAGTTGCAGGTAGGATTTTTGGAGATGACCACAGATTTAAGATTATAAAAAATCCTATAAATATGTATTCGCAAGGAGTGAACTTAGCTTTTCAACAATCTCGGGGAGAATATATTGCGCTTTTTAATAACGATATTGAGCTTAAGGATAAGTACTTACATAAATTATTGGCAGCGTTTAGTAAATATCCGAAACTAGCAATAGCCCAAGGAAAGTTGTTATGGGCTTTGGATCACAAAATAATTGATAGTGCTGGTGAGAGTATAGATATTTATGGAAATCCAGTAACCTTAGGTTATCAAACTACAGATATAGGTCAGTACAACAAAGATGAGGAGATCTTATCTGCTACGGGTGCTGCTTGTTTGATAAAAAAATCAGTTTTGCTAAAAGTTGGGTTGTATGATCCTGAGTATGGAATCGGGTATGAGGACATGGATCACTCTTTAAGATTTAGGCAAATGGGATTTAAGATAATGAGAATTAAAGATGCGGTTTGTTTTCACAAAAGAGCTGTTACAGATTCTTCAGTGATGGTAAAGGTTAAAGTTAGGTGGCATTTTAATAAAAATCGTCTGTCTACTATGATTAGAAATTACCCGCTGGTACTGCTTTTAAAATCTTTACCAATAACTTTGATCATCTATTTATTTACATTTGTTTGGGATATGCTGATTAATCAAAAACTTTTCTTGGCGTTGACCAGACCAATGTCTGTTATTTGGGTAATTAAAAGTTTTCCTAGACTAATCACAGCTAGACAAAGGATTAGGCAGGATATTGGTGTAAAATATGATAAAGAGATTATTTCGTTGTTTTCCAAAACTGATTTGATTGGTAAGATCAAAGCGGTAGTATTAGACAAGTTCACGATAAAAAAAATCCAGTATACTTTACCTTGGACATATCCAGCTGAAATAAAAAAATTAATTCCAACTGGATCTACAGTACTTGATGTAGGATGTGGAGATGGGCATTTGATGAGCTGGGTTAACTACCGAGGTGAGTATTTTGTTACAGGAGTAGATATTAATAATAAAGATCTGCAAGTTGCGTCCAATTGCCGAACATTAGTGGGTAAAATACCAGTTTTTAAAAATTTTATTAAAGGTGATATTACTAAGAAATTATTTGCAAAGGAAAAATTCGATGTGGTTTTATGTTCTCAAACAATAGAACATTTAAGTAAAAGTGATGCCTTAAAATTAATTACAAAACTTGAAAAATTGGCAAAAAAAAGAGTGATTTTGGCTACTATCAATGGCTTCTTTCAATTTAACCACCGTAAAGCGGGAAAGTATGATGTTCATCTTTCTGGTTGGAAACCTGCTGATTTTCAATCAATGGGGTATAGTGTCCAGGGACATGGATTTAGATTAATCTATAAGCCAGGTTTGCTAAAAGATATTTCTCCCAAATTTTTAAATCCTGCGTTGTTTCTAGTATCGTATTTATCTACACCATTTGTAAGGGTTTTTTATCCAGCAGCTCTTTTATTAATAGCCTGGAGAGATATCAATGAAAAAACTTAAGTTTTCAATAATTATCGCGACATATAATGGCGAACGATATCTAGAAAAATGTCTATCTTCTGTCTTTAAAACAATTTATCCAAAATTTGAGGTGATTATAGTTGATGATGGCTCGACTGATGGAAGTTTGCAAATAATCAATAAGTATAAAAATGCACAAGATTTAATTTTCATTAGAAATAATCAAAATATTGGGTTAGTCAAAAGTAGGAATAAAGCGATTAAAAAATCTACAGGAGATATTTTGGTTTTTTTGGATAATGACACAGAGGTGGATAAGAAATGGATAGTAGGTTTATCAGAAGTTTTTTTATCTGATAATAGTATTGGTGCTGCCCAATGTAAAATGTTCGATATAAAAAATAGGAAAACTATCCAACAAGCTGGTATGAAACTAATTCCGTTTACTGGATTCGGTGTGACCATTGGAAGAGGAGAGAAGGATAGTAAAAAATATAAATTTCCAATGGAGATCATTTCATTGGGAGCATCACTTGCAGTAAGAAAAAGTGTAACTAAGGTAATCGGAGGATTTGACGAAAATCTTTTCCACTATTGTGACGATCTGGATTTTTCCTGGCGGGTATGGATCGCAGGATTTAGGATTATGCTAGCTCCTAATGCCAAGGTCTATCATTATCTTAAAGTTCATAATCCAAATCATAAACTTTATTTTCATCTTTCCAAAAACTCGTATCGAATGATGATAAAAAATTATGAAATTTCTAATACATTAAAGTTTCTTCCCACTTCAATACTATTTAGTATGGTAGGCGCTTTAAATATTTTATTAACCAGAAATAGCTTAATGGGGATTGCTGGAGTTTTAATGGGATTAGGATGGAGCGTTGTTCACCTATCTGATACACTTGTAGAAAGAGAAAAAGTGCAAAAATATCGAAGAGCTAGAGATTGTGATATTTTTAGTAAAATCATGATCTCCACTAATCTGGTATATCTCTATAGATTATATTTTCAAGGAGCTAAAACTACTGCCAACCTAATGAAAGCAGGTTATTAGTTAGTATTGTAAAGTTGTATCATGAATAAACTTAAGAAAAATAAAAAAAAAGTTGCTTTAATAACTGGAATAACTGGACAAGATGGCTCTTATTTAGCAGAGCTACTTCTTCGTGAGGGATACGAAGTTCATGGCGTCATCCGCCGAGCAAGTACATTCAATACAAATAGGATTGAACATTTATTCAAAGATCCTCATGAGTCTCGTGCGAAACTTTTGTTGCATTTTGGTGATATAACTGACACAGGATCAATCATCACACTTTTGGAAAAGGTTCATCCAGATGAGATATATAATTTAGCTGCTCAAAGTCATGTAAGAGTTAGTTTTGATATTCCTGAATACACCGTTAACTCAGTTGGGTTGGGTGCCTTACGGGTACTTGAAGCGATTAGAATATTAGACTTGAAAACAAAATATTACCAGGCCTCAAGTAGTGAGATGTTTGGTAGCTCACCTGCACCCCAAAATGAACAAACTGCATTTAATCCACGGAGTCCTTATGGAATAGCCAAATTAATGGGCCACCATATGACAGTAAATTATCGCGAAAGTTATAACATCTTTGCTGTGTCAGGCATATTATTCAATCATGAATCACCTCGTCGGGGAGAAACCTTTGTAACAAGAAAAGTCACTAAGGCAATCGCAAATATAATGTCTGGGAAACAAGATAAACTCTATTTGGGAAATTTGGATTCGAAAAGGGATTGGGGTTTTGCTAAAGAATATATGCAAGCTGCTTGGATGATGCTTCAACAAAACAAACCAGATGATTTTGTAATTGCTACCGGTGAGACGCATACAGTTCGTGAGTTTGTCGAATTGGCTTTTAGTTTGGTGGGTCTTAACTGGAAGCGCTACGTTAAAATTGATCCTAGATATTTTCGTCCAACAGAGGTTGATGTACTAATGGGTGATGCCAAAAAAGCCAAAGAGATATTAGGTTGGGAACCAAGAGTAAAATTCAAAGAGTTAGTTAGGATTATGCTCAACTCTGACCTTAAACAATCCGGAGTAAATAAACAGATAAAATAATACAATGATTAAATTAATTAAGACAACATTTTATAAAGAGATGGAAACAAAAAGAAACCTTAGTAAATTTATTACTTCGGCGAAGCAGTTAAGTTTTGGGGTAGAGTGTAAAAAATTTGAAGAGAGATTTGCTAAATATCAAAATAGGAAACATTGCATATTTTTTAATAGCGGTAGCTCTGCTAATTTGGGCCTTATCCAAGCTTTACTAAATTTAGGACAAATTCAAAAGGGCGATCACTCAGCCTTTTCGGCTCTTACTTGGGCAACTAATCTGATGCCTCTAATTGAGTTAGGGCTAAATGTTGTACCGGTGGATGTGGAACTAGATACATTAAATGTTTCCAGTCGGAAATTTACTGATATTCTGGAAAAGTATCCGCTTAAATTATTCTTTTTAACTAACCTTCTGGGATTTTGTGATGATATTGATGAAATTGTGAAAATATGTAAAAAAAGAAAAATAATTTTAATCGAAGACAACTGTGAGGGACTGGGATCTGTTTATAAAGGTAAAAAACTTGGCAATTTTGGCTTAGCTAGTACATTTTCATTTTATGTCGGTCACCACCTGTCAACCATAGAAGGGGGAGCAGTCTGTACGGACAGTGATCAACTAGCTATCATGCTAAGATTGGTTCGGGCACATGGTTGGGATAGAAACATAGGATTAGATGAGCAATCTGTTATCAGAAAAAATTATCGGGTAGATTCGTCGTTTTATGCAATGTATACATTTTATGATCTGGGATATAATCTACGCCCAACTGAAATAACTGCATTTTTAGGAAATACTCAGCTTAAATATTTGGATGAAATAATAGAAAAAAGGAAAAGGAATTTTCAAATGATTGCAGACGAAGTATATAAATTAACTGATCTATATTACCCTCTCCGGTTTGCTCAGCTAGATATTATCTCTAATTTTGCTTTCCCGGTGATTTGCCGTTCTAAAAGCGGACTTGAAAAATTAATAAAGAACTGTCAAGGAAAAATTGAAATTCGCCCAATCGTAGGTGGTGATATGACTGTGCAACCTTTTTTTAATAAATACCTGCCTCATTTTCAAAATATCTCAAGTACTCCAAATGCTAAATTAATTCATAATCAAGGTCTTTATGTTGGTAATAATCCTGATTTAACTAAAAAAGAAATAAAGACAATAATAGATGTTTTTACAAATCAGTAGATTATATAGAGCTCTTTGTTTTATATTAATGTTATGAAAATAAAGGATCCTCTGGTGAGTATTATTATTCCTGCCTTTAGGTCAGAGTATCTAATTGGTAATCTTATAAAAAGCCTTCAGAAGACTAGGTATTCCAATTATGAAGTAATTATTGTTTTTGACCCTTGCGGAGATAACGGTGTACAGATCACTAGAAAAATAGTTAGTAAGGATAAAAGGTGGATAATCATCGAAAACACCAACAGGCTTGGTTCGACAAAATCTCTAAATTTAGGAATCAAAACAAGTAAAGGAGATCTAGTTGCATTTGTCGCCTGTGACATGACACTTGACCCTAACTGGCTGAAAGAGTTAGTAAGATATCTTTTAAAGTCGGATAGATCGGTAGGTGGAGTTATTGCTAAATTTTATGATTTTCATCAACACAACCTAATTCAGGTGTACAGACATTATCTGATGCGTGAGACAGGTTGGATAGTATCTCTAGATCTTGGCAAGAAGGATGGTATAAAATATCAAAAACCAGTCGAGACTTTTAATGGTTTTGAAGGTTTGGTGGTACGCAAGGAGGTATTTACGATAGCTGGGATGTTTGATGAGGATATTGATGCGTTAATTTATGATCTTGATATGAATTGGCGGGTTTGGTTAGCAGGATTTAGAATAGTGCTAGTTCCTAACGCAAAGATATATCACTGGTCCTTGAAAGAGGGCAGGCAGAATACTAAATGGGAATTTTTCTATGGTCGAATGCTGAATGTTTTTATTAAGAATTATAGTTTAAATTCACTAATTGTTTATCTGCCTCAATTTTTGATAATTTATTCACTGCGTGCGCTGGTATTGCTTTTAAAAGGAGATTCTAAAGCCATGGTGGGTTGGATTCAAGTGCTATATTGGAGTTTTAAGCATTTGCCAGAAACTCTGGAGAAAAGAAGTATAATTCAAACTAAGGTGAGAAGAGTTTCGGATAAATACTTATTTGGGAAAATTTTTTTTAAGGGATCTATCTTTGATTTCTACCGTTACCTTAAAAAAGCCCAAAACAAAATTACCCCGCTTCTTCTGAGGGATGAATCATTAAAAAAGGAGGTAATTAGCTATAGTGTTTAGGAAAATACACATGTTCCAAGAGAGAGTAACTTTGGTGGCACTAGTAACTCTTTTGGTTGTTATCTGGTTTCATAAGGGGTTAATACTTGGTTCAGGCGAATCAGGGCTTCCTTTTTATAATCCCTCGAGGCTCCTAGATGATATTCAGAGTAGTTGGTCGGATGTTCCATTGGGCACAAGTAGTGCGATAGGTTATGCTAGCTACCCTCTCTATATTACCTTAACTTTCTTTACCAATTTAGGTGTTCCAGCTTTTATTCTCCAAGCTTCTTTGTATTGGCTAATATTTGTTTGTGGAGCACTTTCAATTCATAAGCTTACATCTTTAATCCCGGGTAACAATTATTTGGTCAGAGTATCTGCAACACTTTTCTATATTTTAAACCCGATTGTGCATGTTGCGGTGTTGCATAGAATGCAATACCCAATGTTGTTTTTTTATGGATTTATTCCTTTGGCTATCTTGATATATGATAGTGGCTTACGTAAAAGAAGCCTGGGACATTTATTAATTTTAAGTCTAATATCGGTTTTATTTAGTTATGCCTTTGTTACGCTAGCCTTATTTGAAACATTTTTCTTAATAATTGGATTGTTAAGCCTGGTGTATGTTTTAAAATCCAGAATAGAAAAACTTAACTTTTACCCTTTTCTATATTTTATATTGTTTGGAATCATTTTTTTTGTAGTGCATCTCTGGTGGTTGTTACCCCTTTTTATGTCATATCTGACTCCAGCAGCTTCTACTACCAGTCTCAAATACTTTGATTCATTTGGAAACGTTGAAACATTTAAAATAATAAGTGATAATCTAGGATCAGTCCTCAGTGTTTTTAGGTTGTTTCCAGTCAGGTTTTACGTTAGTGATGGTAGTGTTTGGGGTTGGATCTATTACACTCCGGTATTTACAGTTTTAAGCTTCTTCTTTATTACTGCTTTTATGGTTAGTTTATTTCGATTTAAAAAAGATGTTTTATTTGTATATTTTATTGTCTTATCGCTAATAACAATGTTTTTTATGAAAGGTACCCTTCCACCCTTTGGGGAGTTGTCTCTAGTTTTGATGCAGGTTTTCACCCCTCTGCAGGTATTTAGAAACTCTTACGAAAAAGTGGGTCTATTGCTCCCGATTGTAATGGCTATTCCCGTTGGTTTTGGGATAGATCTAGTAGCTGGTTTTTTAAAAGCCAGAGTAAAATTTTACAGAGTTCTGATTACAATTATCCTCATTATAATATTCCCAATTTATATGTTCCCAATTGTTACCGGATTGGTATTTACTGGTGGTGGTAAACCAGCGGAGGATATGAATATTGGTCAATACGTAAAAGTACCCAAATATTACGAGGACGCACAAAATTGGTTAGATAGCCAAAATAATTTATTTAGGGTTTTGGTATTTCCAATTAACGGTGAAGGAATGACGTATAACTGGGAGTATGGATTTTCTGGCGTTGAGTTGTCGAACACGCTTTTTAACCAACCCATGATATCCTTTAACACTGGCCAGGTGTTTCTTCCAGAAATGGTCGCTAGTATTAATGAACTGTTTGCCAGATATCCAGACCAGTTTTGGGTTCTAGCTCAAATGTTAAACGTAAAGTATCTGATGGTCAGAGATGATATCGATTATATAGCTCGGGCTACAGAGTCACCTGCGACAATACTTAGCAGTATTGAATCTAATCTGAAGGATCATTTTACGCTGGCAGCTGAGTTTGGTAAGTTGAAGATTTTTGAAATTAAGCCAGATAATTTTTACCCTAAGATTTTTGCCAGTACCTCACCAACATATCTGTATGATCCTGAGGGCAACGGTATTAGCATGTTACCCTCTTCTATGCCCAAAACAAAAGATATTTTTATTACCACAACCAAAAGTCCTGATCACGATAAGTATATGGATTTATCAAATAAGATTATAATAAAAGGTTTGCGAGTAGAAAATCTAAATATGGAGGCACTAAATTCGATTGAAGACCTTCCCTTTGTCAACGTTTATCGAGGTACCCCTTTTTATGCCTTGGTCAGACTGAAAGAAGAGATAGAGGCGCAACTTCAGGCTCAAAGTGTGCAGCTGTATTTTAAGGTTAACTTGCTTGGAAAAAGAGTTGTTGAGATGAGTCATGATCCGCAGGATTTAACAGCAGTTAATGAATATAAATCTCTTTTTCAATCTGTCTCACAAGAGCTAATAAGCAGTGGTTCCAAAGATAAAGATATAGTATATAAGTTAATTGGACAAAAAAAAGCCTTGGAGGATTTAAGAAAAAATAGTGTCTCTAAAGATGTAATACAACAGTTAATCTCTGAACATGATAAATTATTTGTTGACCTAAGGGTTAAATCAGTTTTTCTAACTGACAAAGAAGTTATCCATCGTTTTTATACTCCTCGTGATTCAAAATATGAGATTCTAATTTCGAAAGATAGGTGGGAAAAATATTACCGGGATGTAACAATTCTCGAATTTGATGTTGATGGAAAGACCTATTTATCCAGTCAAGCGAATTATTCATCTCAGGGAAATAATATTTCATTGGGAGTTTATGATTTTAAAAAAGGGACACATGAAGTTAGTTTCCTTAAACCTAACCTCATTAATCTAGTCGCTGAACAGTTGCCGGAGGAGTTGGTTTTATCCTCGCAAGATAAAAAGCCCTTAGTAAAAACGATCCCGGTATCTAAACTAGATAGTAACTATACTTACCAGATTTCATTTGAATATTTAGCGGAGAAAGGTAATGTCCCAGTGATGTTGATACACACGGATGTGGATGAAATAGACAAAAAAGGGGAAAAGATTCCTAAATTTGGAATAGCTCTAGGTCGAAGCGATTATGACTTTGGGTGGAAAAAGTATTCGGCCTATTTTAATCCAACATTATCTGCTAAGGAACACAATATTGTTTTTAAGATCTTGCCTTATGGGGATTGTAAGGCTGTGGTACAAAGAGCATATCGCAGATATTGTGAAGATAATTCTTTTAACAGGAAATTTTTAAGAGACTCTACTTCGAGGATTCGCAATCTAAAGATAGAAAAGGTCTTTTCTAATCCGGTAATATTGAGAGAGGTGGGGACAAATTTAGCAACGTCAACACCACCACAAGTTAGTTTTAACAAAATTAGTTCAGCAAGATACAGTGTTAGTGTAAAAAATGCTACCGATCCTTATTTCTTGGTATTATCTACCACCTTCAATCCTCTTTGGCATGCTTACTACCAAGAAAGAAATGTTATCAGTATTTGGGGAAAACTAACTGGTAGTATAGGGGGGGTCAAAGTTGACGCAAGCGATCATACGTTGATTAATGGCTATGCAAACGCTTGGTATATTGATAAACAAGGTGACTACGAAATGTTTTTAGAGTATGAGTCAGAAGGTGTGTTTAGTCTGGGAAAATTATTATCAGTTATAGCTATTATATTATCTATTGGATTCCTTATTCTTAGGAGGGGATATGTTAAGTATTATCATTGATAAATTAGTCTCTTTGGTAGAGGAACTATACTACAGTATGAGCATGTTGACTGTTATCTATATCGCCATCTTTGTTATATGGATAATATTTAATCGATTTCACCGTCTTCGTCATCAAACACCATTAATAATCGGCTTTATATTGCTGTTTATTAGCATGGTAATCTCCATTTTTAGTGTTGAGGTGGCGGGAGCGGTTGGGGTTTATGTATTTTTATGTCTAGTATTGACAGTATTTCAATTAATTACTGAAAAAGAAAACGATCAAAAGTCCAAATGAGAATAGTTTCTAACACTGTTGTCCACAATGAGGAGAATTTTGTTTGGTATGCTTTAATGTCAATTGCTCTGTTCGTTGATCAGTTGTTGGTCTGGGACACTGGATCAACTGATAAAACCATTGAGGTGGGTTTTACGATTTATTTTCTATTATTTTCTCTACAAGCCAGCTATTTTATATACTCATAAATTGATACCATTATTAAATCGATGGTTAGACATCTCCCAAAATTCTCTAAATTTCTAAAAACTGTAACTTTCCGGCAAACTTCGATTACTGTCATTGCTACAATGATTAATGGGATTTTAGGTTTTATTTTTTTTGCAGTCTTAGCTAGATATTTAGGTCCAGTTAATTTTGGGTTGTTTATTACGACTATAACTGTTCTGACACTAATGTCAGATATAGCAGATTTAGGAGTTAATACATCGATAGTGAAATTCGCCGCTTCATTACAGGCAAGAAGCGACAGTGAGCGAGAAGTTCTAAAAATAGGCTTAGTCACTAAAATTATAGTATCTCTGACAGTAGCAGTCATTGGATATCTTCTCTCTGACATAATAGCTAATACATTATTTAATAAATCAGATTTAGTTTTTCCATTAAGGTTGGCAAGTCTAGGTGTCATAGGAGCACTTCTATTTTCTTATGTAACTTCTTATCTACAAGCAAAATCAAGATTCCTTTCTTGGGGGGGCTTAAATATTTCCTTAAACCTAGGTAGACTTATATTAATTGGGTTGCTAGTTTCATCTCAATCGTTAACTATATTAAATAGTCTGATAGCTTATTTAATTTTTCCTATTCTTGGGTTTGTTATAGCTCTAGGTTTTATGCCAATTATCAAAATCCTAACAGTTAAGGTACCTAGCGAATCCATTAGCCAATTTTTCAACTATAGTAAATGGGCTGCGGTCTTTATAGCAATTACGGCTCTATCATCAAGAGTCGATATCTTTCTTAGCGCACGAATTCTTAACACACAACAACTTGGATTTTATGTGGCAGCGGCACAGCTTCTAGTCGTCATTCCACAACTAGCATCTGCACTCGGACTAGTCTTCTCTCCTAAGTATTCAAATTTTTCCTCCTTAGGCTCAATGATAAGTTACTACAAAAAGACTCAAATACTAGTGATAATCCCTTCGGTTGTTGCATTGTTATTGATTCCATTTGCATCATTTATCATCCAGCTTACCTACGGAGAGGAATATATTGCTGCTGCTCCAATTTTTGTGATATTACTGTTGGCTATGCTTATTTTTTTAATCTCAATTCCTATTCATAATGCGATTTTGTATTATTTTTCAGACTCTAAATTCTTTACTTTTCTTTCATTTGGTCATATCATAATCATGTTAACAGTAGGATTCTATTTAATTAGTCAATACCAAGCAGTAGGTACTGCACTAGCAGTTCTTATTGGATCCTTATTCAATTTATTAGTTCCTGGGTTTTACTTATTCCGAAGGATTAGAAAATGAAGATTTGGGCTCACACAATTGTACACAATGAGGAGGGCTTTATTTGGTATGCAGTTATGTCGGTTATTGATTATGTTGATAAAATTATAATTTATGATACTGGATCAACAGACAGAACTCCCCATATTTTAAAAGAGATAAAAAAAGTTTATAAAAAAAAAGTATCTATTAAAACATGTGGACCTGTAGATAAATATCAATTCAGTAGTCTTCGTCAAGAGATGTTAGATCGATCACACTGTGACTGGATTATAATTTTAGATGGGGATGAAGTGTGGTGGTATGATTCAGTACGACGAGTGGAGGACTTAATCAATAGAGAAGGAACAAAACTAAATGCAATTGCTGTCCCTTTTTATAATGTCATTGGAGATATTTATCACTACCAGGAAGAAATAGCAGGTAGATATAAACTCCTGGGTAGAGAGGGTAATTTACAGATCAAAGCCATAAATAGGAAGATTCCAGGATTACATATCGAACAACCATACGGCTCAGAAGGATTTTATGATAAGTCAGGCAACCCAGTACAAACATTGGACAGAGTTGTTTTACTGGAGGCTCCTCATCTCCATCTTACATTTTTGAGTAGGTCACATAAACTTAAATTAAGAGCAAAGTTCAAATATGAGCTTGGGATTCCTTTCCCATCAAATTTTGATTATCCTGAAGTTTTGTATTTAAAGCATCCGAGTATTGTGAAAGACCCTTGGGAGAACAGATCGATGGCATATATTCTACGGGCTTTTTTTGAAACATTGATTAAGAAGTTAAAGAGACGAATTGTAAGATGAAACACAAGGAATGGTTAGCGAAAGAAGTCTGGTCTAAAGAAAGCTATTACCAACAATCTCATCAAGGTAGTTTTGATCTAGCTCATCCCGGCATGAAAATCTTAAGGGAATTAACCTCAAAAGCTAAAAACATATTAGATTTAGGATGTGGAGAAGGAACTAGATTAAATCTTGTAACTAATAAAAAACAATCAGGGTGCGGAATAGATTTAAGTGATAAAGCGATTAAGATAGCTAGGGAGCGATACCCTGATTTGAAATTTTACCAGGGGGACTTAGAAACACTCCCTTTTGAAAGTGAATCTTTTGATCTTTTATATGCTGCGTTCGTCCTTGAGCATCTTGATAATCCGACGAAGGTGCTATTAGAAGCAAGAAGAGTTCTTAGACAGGGAGGATATTTAGTTCTAATCTCTCCAAACTATGGATCTCCAAATAGAGTGTCTCCTGTGAGAAACACATCACGTCTACTTAAACTTATCAGAGGTCTTTTAGAAGATATTCTATTATATGTTGTGAGGTTAAGATCCTTAGGTTGGAGGCAGGTAACTCCTTTGGCAAACAAAAAGATATATATTAGTGATTGGGATACAGTGGTAGAACCGTATATCGGTTCTCTGACTAATTATTTAGAATATAATGGCTTCTCTATAATCTGTGCCGATAGTTGTTGGAATGAGGAGTTGTCTAATGCTAAAATACTTCAGAGGATATTTAGAAAACTAGGGGAGCTTGGTGTATACCCTTTTTGGATGTGGGGACCTCACTTGGTACTAGTTGCTCAAAAACAATGAAGGATGATAACGGGCATAAAACTTTAGAGAGTATGAGCCAGGCTGTTTGGTATAATCGCTGGACACTGAAACAGTTTAAAAAATTCTTAATGGGAGATATATTAGAAGTTGGTTGTGGGATTGGTACTTTTAGCAAAGACTTGACTAGATATGGAAAAGTTGTTGGTACCGATATAGATAAACAAAATTTAAAACAAGCCAAAAAAGTTAAAAACGTTAAGGTGGGATATGGAGATATTGAGATGGCCAAGTATTTTTTTAATAATAGACATTTTGATACAGTAGTTTGTCTAAACGTTTTAGAGCATATAAAAAACGATAACCAATCGTTAATAAATATTTATAAACTATTAAAGACGGGCGGACATTTAATTTTATTAGTCCCGTTTCATCCTGATCTATATGGCGAAATTGACAAATCGATTGGCCACTTCCGGCGTTATACAAAAGAATCTTTACAGCGATCTTTGAATTCTAGCGGATTAAAAATAGTGAGAATCCGAGTCGTAAACTTTTTGGGTGGGATCGGCTGGTTTTTAGCGGGCAGAGTTTTAAAAAATAAAATTGTTGGAAAAAATAAGATCGGTATTTTTAATTTAATTGCACCTTTAGTTTTACCTCTGGAGGAGTTAATAGAACCTCCATTAGGAACATCAATCTTGGTTATTGCTAAAAAATAAACCATGAAAATTTCCATTATCGTTCCAGTTTTTAATGAGGAGAAGACTATTCTCACTGTTTTGAATAAATTATTATCACTTCAGTTTCCGAAGATGATTATGAAAGAGATAATAGTTGTCGATGATGGTTCGACGGATTCTACTAAAAAGTTATTAAAAAATTTTCAGATTAAGGATTTAAAAATAGTGATTTTTAAACATAATCGTGGCAAAGGTGCTGCAATACGTGAAGGATTCAAAAGAGCGAAGGGGGACATTATAGCAATTCAGGATGCTGACTTGGAATATAACCCTCAAGATTTATTGCGGCTTGTCAAGCCAATATTAGACGGCACTGCTTTGGTGGTCTATGGCAATAGATTTGCCAAATACCCCTTAAGGATTTGGGGGAAAGAGAGAACCATTCTCCCTGCTCACTGGATGGGGAATAAGATTCTTACGGGCTTAACTAATTTATTATATGGAGTTCGGTTGAGTGATATGGAAACTTGCTACAAGATGGTTTCAAAAGAGGTATTATCGCACTTGAGGCTTGTATCCAGCCGATTTGAGATAGAGCCGGAGATAACTGCTAAGATATTAAAGAAAGGCTTCCAAATACTGGAGATTCCCATTAAGGTCAAGCCTAGAACTCACATCCAGGGAAAAAAACTACATTGGCATGATGGTATTAAGGCAGTCTGGACTTTAATTAAATACCGCTTTTTAGATTAAAATAAAGAAAATGAAAATATTAATTCTCAGTAGATATCAAAATCAGATAGCTCGAGGAGCTGAGGTATTTGTTAATGAGCTAGTTAGTAGATTATCCAAGTCTCATAATGTAACTGTCTTATCGGGTGATCAGGCAGATTCTTTACAGTGGATGAAAGATAAATATGATGTAGTTATTCCGATTAATGGAAGGCTACAAAGTTTAATAGTTTCCATCGGACGATTATTTAAAAGTTATAAAGTTTTGATCTCGGGACACAGTGGGATAGGTAGAGATGATTTGTGGAATTTAATCACCAGGCCGGATATTTTTGTTGCCTTAACCAAGAAGATGGACAGTTGGGCTAAGAGGTGGAGTTTTGGGGTAAGGGTGGTAAAAATAACAAATGGTGTAGATTTACAAAAATTTAACCCAGTTGGGGAAAAAGTTCCCTTAGATTTACCCAAACCTATTATCCTATCAGTTGGGGCTATGAGTTGGTATAAACACCATGAAAGAACCATTGAAGCTGTCTCTCGACTCCTAAATGTTTCATTATTATTAATAGGCACAGGTGAACTCAAAAATTCTATTGAGGAATTAGGAAGAAAAAAGTTAGGTAAGAGATTCAAGTTATTGAAGGCTCGCTACCAAGATATGCCTAATATATACCGCAGTTGCGATTTGTTTACGCTACCCTCCTGGGAGAGAGAGGCGTTTGGAATAGTATATTTAGAGGCAATGGCTTCTAATTTAGCGGTAGTGGCTCCAAATGATGATTCCAGAAGAGAGATAGTAGGTATGGGTGGTATACTGACTAATACTGAGGATCCAGACCATTTTGCTGCTTCCATCCGGGAGGCTTTAAAGTCTGATTGGGCCAAACTACCTCGAGAGCAGGCTGAAAAATTTGATTGGGAAACTATTGCCATAAGATATGAAAAAATATTTCTTGAGTTAAAACAACAATGAGAGTCTCGGTTGTATATGTCACTTTTAATGAATCAAAGAAGTTAAAAAGAAGTTTAGATAGTGTTAAAGATTTTGCTTCAGAGATAGTTATAGTTGATTTGGGGTCAAGTGATGGTGTTGAGGATGTTGCTAAAGAATTTCAAGCTAAAGTTTACAATCATGAAAAAGTGCCCTATGTTGAGCTAATTAGGTCTTATGCTATCTCAAAAGCCAACGGAAGCTGGGTAATGATATTAGATCCAGATGAGGTGGTCTCCAAAAGTTTGGTAGTATGGTTAAAAAAACTCATCAATAATGTTACAAACACAACAGTGGCAGTTAATATTCCCAGAAAAAACATTTTTTTTGGAAAATGGATCAGACACACTAATTTTTGGCCGGACCGGCAGATTAGATTT
This sequence comes from uncultured Gammaproteobacteria bacterium, assembly GCA_964523515.1. Taxonomy (GTDB): domain Bacteria; phylum Patescibacteriota; class Microgenomatia; order Daviesbacterales; family UBA10151; genus CAZFZP01. The sequence continues at coordinate 25,298 of CAZFZP010000001.1, read as the reverse complement.
TTTCAAAAAGATTTAGTTGCATGGCCAAAAAGAATCCACATATATCCAATAGTGAGGGGTCTGGTTGTAGATCTTCCCGCAGATCCAAATTTGGCTCTACAGCATTTTGGGTATGACAACTACTCTGATTTCTGGCAGAGGCAAAAACGTTATTCTACTATTGAAGCCAGTAACTTACACCACGAGGGAATAAAAGGATCGATTTTTAGATTAATCTGGAGTCCCCTCAAAATATTTTTAGTCAGATTTATTAAGCACCAAGGGTTTATAGATGGAACTGAGGGTTTATTTTTAATATTTGGGTTAATGTATTTTTCACTGGTCACGGAAATTAAATTACTAAAGTTGGAGACTAAATGATAATTGGTATTATCTTGGTTGTAGCAATAATCTTTAGGTTAGTAAATATCAACCAAAGTCTGTGGTTAGATGAAGCAACTCAAGTATTGCTTTCCCAAAAATCCTTATATTCTATTTTTTTCGAAAGAACAGCTGATTTTCACCCACCACTGTCTTATGTTATTTATCACTTTTGGATGCAAATTTCTCAGACAGAAATTTGGTTGAGAAGTTTATCGGTGGTCTTTGGAGTCTTAACCGTTTATTTAACATATAAACTGGCGTTATTAATTTTTAATAGATGGGTTGCAATTACCTCTAGTTTACTGATGGCCATTGCGCCTTATCATATTTATTACTCGCAGGAAATAAGGATGTATTCTCTGGCTGTCTTTTTAAGTCTTCTTTCTGTATATTTTTTGGTTTTACAACTAAGAAATGGATTTAAGATGATGTATAAACTGGGGTTTATCCTCGCAACGGCGACTCTAATTTATACACACTACATGGGATTATTTTTAATAATCGCCCTACTAACATACCTTTTTTTACAAAAAAAAGAATCGCTTATTAAGTTGTTAACCCAATTTCTGATAATAATACTTTTATATATTCCTTGGTTACCACAACTCATCAAACAGTTACAAGGTGGGGTCAATGTGGATTCTTATCTGCCACACTGGAGGGAGGTTTTAACACTAGATCTGTATAAAGCAGTTCCCTTAACTATTTTTAAATTCTCTATCGGTAGAATAGATTTTGAGAACCAGACCTTGTATATAGTAGTTGCTGGTTTGGTTTTGATAATATTTGGATATTTATTGATCAAGGGTATATTAATTTTAAAAGATGATGAGAAGATTCTATCTTTTTGGTTTATAATCCCCATAATACTGTCATTAGTAGTTTCAGTTAAAACACCCCTTTTTCAACCATTTAGACTGCTTTTTATTATCCCGGCGTTTTATTTGATATTAGCAGGGGGGATTTATCAATCCGCTAGATTTAGATATCTACTTTTGTTAGTGGTTATTTGGGTGTCTCTAATTGGGAATATTTTTTATATCTTTAATTCTAGATTTCAGAGGGAAGATTGGAGAGGCGTAAGTAATTTTCTTCAATCTAGATTAAATAATGATCAAATAAAAGTATTGTCAGTTTGGCCAGAACCTTTTCCTCCCTATGAATGGTATATGAATGATAAATCGGCACTCCATATGGGTTCTGATTTGCCTTATAGTTACAGTGAGATTGACAAAAGTCTTAATAGTGTCAAGTTTAAGGAGGTATATCTTTTAGAGTATCTACAAGATTTATCTGATCCAAATCGATTAACCCAACACTGGTTGGAAAAAAATGGTTATCAGGTAAAAGACATTGAAGACTTTAGAGGAGTTGGGTTTGTATATCATTATGTTAAAAAATAATTTTGGGTTGTATGGATTATTAATAATCGGAGTTATTCATTCTTGGATTCTAACCAAGTTATTATTTTTTCCTTATCCGGAGCTTTTTATCTATCCATATTTAACAAACCAAGGTCTAGCGCCTTATAAACAAATTTTTGACCAACATTTCCCAGGGTTAATGTTTTTGCCAATAAATCTCGATAACTTAGGAATGACCAATGAAATTGTGGCCAGATGGTGGTTAATTGGGATTGTTCTAGCAACCCACCTGCTGATATTTTTGGTGGTTTCTAAGATAACTAGTAGCTATAAAAAAGCTTTATTGGGAAACTTACTATATTTAATATGGCAGCCTTTTCTAGAAGGCTGGACTCTATGGATAGATAATTTTCTGCCTTTATTTTTACTACCGGCATTTTATTTTACTTATCTTTCAATATCCCAAAAAAAATCTTACCGGTCGTTGTTTTTAGCAGGATTTTTTTTGAGTTTGGGCATTTTATTTAAACAGGTAATTATTCCCCTAGCGGGAATTATTTTTTTGTTAGTGATAATTTATCTACGTGATAAAAAATCGCTAGTTTATTTTTTGTCAGGAATTTTACCAATACCGTTGTTGGCCACAGCATATTATTTATCAATTGGGGTGATTAAAGAGATGTGGTTTTGGACTATTACTTTTAACCTAACTACCTTTGCAAGTTTCGGAGGAAAAGCACCATTTTTCAGTGGAATAGTTCGAGTGATTGGTGTGTATAGCCCATCTTTGTTGACCTTCTTAATTCCGAATAAAAAATTGGCCATGGTTCTGTTGGTATTCTTGCTAGGCAGCTTTACCGGAGATATTGCCAGGTTTGACATGGTGCATTTCCAACCATCGCTACCTTTTATTGTCATAATAACTGTTTTAGTTTTTAGTGAACTGTGGCAGCGGACAAATTTGCGATTATTGATCCTAGGTTACCTATTAATGATTGGGCTATGGCTACCAATTTTTTATAAAGGGCATCTATCTGATAAGGTCTTCTTTTTTGATAAGGGTACATACGCCATAGCAGATAAAATTAAAGAGTATTCAGATCCGAAAGAGGAGATATATTTATTTGGACTGGTTCCGCATCTTTATCAAATGACTGAAACTATTCCTGTTGGTAAAATATTTGTCTTTCAGTTCCCCTGGTTTTTAATGGAGACGGAAGAGCTGTTTCTTGAGGTACTTCAGGAAGATAAGCCTAAATTGATAGTTGCCGATAGAACTGTGGTAATTGAGGGTTGGGATATTAAAGATTTTGCTATAAAATTAGATAGTTACATAACTCAAAACTATGAAGTTGTTGATAGTATAGGTACTACCGAGTTTATGAGATTAAAAGACAAAGATGGCAAATAAAATCAAGGTCGGGTTGGATATTTCACAGCTAGCTCATCGGGGCGGAGTAGCAACCTATACTAAAAATTTATCCCAAAAACTGGCACTTCAAAAGTCGTTACAAATGACATATTTTTACTCATCACTGAGGGTTCCCTATGATGGACCTCTGCCCCATGTTAAACCATTCCCTTTCCCACCAATATTATTTGAGAAGTTATTTAATCATCTCAGAGTAGTTCCGATCGAGAGGTTTATTGGTAAGGTAGATATTTATCACTCATCTGATTGGATCCAGCCTAAAACTAAAGCTAAGAAAGTGACTACCTATCATGATCTGGTACCGCTTAAATTCCCGGAGTGGTCTCACTCTAAAATAATCAAAGTGCACAAAAGTAGGCTAAAATTAGTTGAAAGAGAGATTGATATAGTAATAGCGGTTTCTGAATCCACCAAAAATGATCTCATAGAAGTCAGTAATATTCCTAAAGAAAAAATTAGAGTAATTTATGAAGGAGTGAGAGAGGAGTTTCGGCCACAATTAGACGAGGATGTGGCAGAGTTTAAAAAGAAGCATGGCTTACCAGATAAATTTATTTTAGCTATCGGGGGAGTTGGCTCCAGACGGAATTTAGAGAGGGTTAAAGAGGCGTCAGTAGGATATAACCTGGTGATCACCGGTCATAATTTAACAGGTGTTGAGGATGAAGAGATGCCTTTACTTTACTCAGCAGCAGATGTTTTGCTTTACCCATCTCTTTATGAAGGATTTGGTTTGCCGGTATTAGAAGCTATGGCAACAGGTACTCCGGTTATTACTTCCAACTCATCATCACTTCCGGAAGTTGGGGGAGAGGCAGCATTATTAATTAACCCAACAGATGTCACAGAGATTACCAAAGCTGTACAAGCAGTAATTGAGGATGATGATAGGTGTAAGTCTATGATTAAACAGGGATTTATACAGGCAAAGAAGTTTAGTTGGGAAAAATGTGCTAGCGAAACTGTCGGAATATACAAGGAGCTAATTAATGAAAATCGTTATTGATGGATATGAGGCTAACTCTTTACAACGGGTTGGTTCGTCCCAAGTTGGGTTTGAGCTAATAAGAAATTTAGAGAAATTGGATAAGGAGAATAATTACACTGTAGTATTACCTAGTCAACCACAAGCAGATTTACCTGAGGAAAGAGATGGATTTGGATATAAGATTTTAAGGCCCCGACAGCTTTGGACCAGAATAGCCCTACCCTTTTTTCTATACAAGCAAAAACCAGATTTAGTGTTTTCACCAACCCATTATGGCCCCAAATTTGCTCCTGTGGTAACTAAAAGAGTAATCACTATCTTTGATCTGGCTTATTTATATTTCCCTCAGATGTTTACCAAAGGTGATCTTTATAAATTAACTAATTGGACAAAAGAGTCAGTAGAAAAAGCAGACCAGATTGTCACCATCTCCAAATCTTCTAAGATTGATTTAATAAAGTTATTAAATGTTGACCCACATAAAATTACCGTAGCATGTCCTGGATATGACAACCAAACTTATAGAATCATTGACGATCAGGCTAAAATTGAAGCTGTAAAACGAAAGTATGAAATTACCGGCAAATATATTGTTTTTTTGGGAACAGTTCAACCCAGGAAAAATTTAATAAGGTTAATTGAGGCAGTGGCTAGAATAGAAGAGCTTAAGTTAGTAATTATTGGTAAAGCTAAGGGTGATAAGGGAAGACGATCTTGGAAATCGGAAGAGACTCTAAATAGACCTAAGGAATTGGGAATAGAGGACAGAATTATCTTCACGGGATTTGCTCCACTGGATGATATTCCTTATCTGTTTGCTGGATCAGTTAGTTTTATTCTACCTTCATTATATGAGGGGTTTGGTATTCCAGTGTTGGAAGCTATGGCAACTGGCACTCCAGTAATTGTCTCCAATGTTTCATCCTTACCAGAGGTGGCAGGAGACGCTGGACTTTTAATTGATCCCAACTCAGCGACTCAAATTGAACAGGCTATTAGAACGGTGATGACAGATAATAAATTAAGAGAGAAAATGATTGTAAAGGGGTTTGAGCAAGTGAAAAAATTTTCTTGGAAAAAAATGGCAAAAATAGTTCAGGAGGTTTTACAAAGCACGATTGACCCCCAGGTGATGAGGGAAAGTCCAAAAAGGAGATTGTTTAGGCAATGAAAACATCGGTGGTGGTCATTAACTGGAATGGGGCAGAGAAACTTAAGAGGTATCTGCCAAAGATCTTAAAAGTTGAGGGTGTGGATGAGTTTTTAGTATCAGATGATGCCTCAGTTGATCAAAGCATTACAGTAATTAACAGTTTTCCCGGGGTCAGATTGATTAAAAGAGATAAAAACGGTGGGTTTTCCTCAAATGTTAACAGTGGGGTAAGTAAGGCTGCCGGAGATTTGGTATTTCTATTAAACCCAGATGCTGTTCCAGATACGGATTGCCTCATTAAAGCCTTGCCTTATTTTAAAGATCCTTTGCTATTTAGTGTTGGTTGTAATACTGGAGGCAATTGGTCTTGGGCTAATTTTAACAAAGGTTTCTTTTGGCATTATATGAAAGAGGGAGAACCTGAAACTCATCAGACTCTTTGGGCCAGAGGGGGTAGTGGAATATTTAGGAAAAATATATTTGATAAATTAGGAGGTATGGATCAATTCTTTGATCCTTATTATGAGGAAGATACTGATTTGGGCTATAGAGCAACTAAAAGAGGCTATAAAAATTTGTGGGTTAAAGAATGCAAAGTAGTGTTACCTTTAGAGAAAGGAGTCATTGAGGAGAATATTTCTATGGCTAAATTTTCTAGAATTGCCCAAAGAAACCAACTATTATTTATCTGGAAAAATATCACCTCGGAGAAGCTATTTTCAGAACATAAAATGGCTTTAGCTAAGATGTTATTAATTAACCCTAAATATTGGAGCGTATTTTTGTCAGCTTATAAAAAATGGGCTGAGGTTCAAAAGAAAAGAGAGGTTGAGAAAAAGGAATCTAAACTAACAGATGAAGAGATTCTACGGATGTTTGATACTTAAACTTGCTAATTGATCCTGAAAGACTGTAAGATTTACCTAAGATGTTGTTTTTAGAGCATATTGGAATTGGTTCTGCTGGTATAGTAATAAAAGATAGGAACGGTAGAAGTTTAAGCCTAACCCAAGTTGCTAAAAAAACAGTATTCAGATTTTGGAGTTATGTATTGGATCTGGAGCTCTTAATAGTTAGAGTTGCAGGCTGGATCCCGCTGCATTCTATTAGGTGGTTAGTTTATATATTAGCTGGAGTAAAAATTGGCAGGGGTTCCCATATCCACATGGGAGCTCAATTTTTTTATCCTAATGGAGTTAGTATCGGTGAGGGATCGGTAGTTGGCCAAAATGTTTTTTTAGATGGTAGAGACAAGTTAACAATAGGAGATTCTGTTGATATTGCCTCAGATGTAATGATTTATAACTCTGAACATGATGTTAATTCAGAATTTTTCTCTGCTACAAACGCACCAGTATCTATAGAAAATTATGTATTTATTGGCCCCAGGGCAATAATTTTACCTGGTGTCAGGATTGGGTATGGAGCCGTAATAGCAGCGGGCGCGGTGGTTACCAAGGATGTCCCTAATTTTACAATTGTAGGTGGGGTTCCAGCTAAAGAGATAGGTGAAAGAAAATTAAAAGATCCAAAATATAAGCTCGGACGTGTCAGACTATTTCAGTAATAAGTCTACTCGCTTTTGGCGAGATCTTGTAATTTTGTAAACGAAATTATGGTAAAACTGTTGTTTTTTATCTTCTCAGTTCTGTTTTTGCTTTACATGGTGTTACCGGGGCCCGCAGAAATTAAGGACTTTCCATCTCTGCCTGTTTCACAAACATCAACTCTGGAAGGAGATACTATCCAGGTTAAAAATGTTGCAGGATATTTCTCTGATAACTACCGAGATTTCTCAACAAATTACTACAAGGACCAGTATCAGCAAAATACATTATTTCCTTTTCCGCCGTTAAGATTGAATTATCCACCAGAGTTTGCTTTTACGGCGATTAAGGATCAGACTCAATCAACCTATTTAGAGGAGTTTGTCTATCCCTTGAGAGACTCATTGTTTGTTAATGGCTTGGAGCCTTTCACCACTGAGGGAAAACCAAGGTTTAGAGGAGCAATCGAGTTTGAGGTGGGAGGGAATACTTATGATACCAAAGTAACCCTCAGGTACTACCCTTCTAATTTAGCCATCAGACTAGTGGTTTGGGCTGGGATAACTACTGCAATTTATTTATTATGGAAAACCGGCAAGGAGGTCCTTAGTGCCTAAGTTAGCAATTATTATTTTAAGTTTTAATACCAAAGAGATCACCTTAAATTGTATCAGTTCGATCATCAGTAATCCTCCCAAAAAATCTTATGAAATTGTAGTAGTTGACAATGCTTCTACTGATCAAACCGTTAGCGAGATAAAACAACGGTTTAAAACTGTAAAAATACTGGAGAATAAAGAAAATTTGGGGTTTTCAGCGGGTAATAATAAGGCCTTAAAATCAATTTCGGCAGAGTATTATTTATTATTAAACTCAGACACAAAGATTTTACCTAACTCTCTAGACAACTTAATTTTATTTGCTGATACTCATACTGAATATGGAGTCATCTCCTGTAAATTGCTAAATCCTAATAAAGCTTTTCAACCCAACTCAGGAGAGCTACCAAAACCATTTAATACTTTTCTCTGGTTGGCTAATTTAGATATTTTATTTCCAGGTTGGTCCTATCAAGCCAGATCAGATAGTTACTACCAGGATGGGAAAGAGGTTGGTTGGGTATCCGGCTCGGTGATGCTAATTAAAGATGAGGTTATTAAAAAGGTAGGGGTTTTAGATGAAAACATTTTTATGTATGGTGAAGATGTTGAATATTGTATGAGAGTAAAACAAAATAATTTTAAGGTTGGTTGGACAAATCAAGCAGAGGTAATCCATGTTGGTGGAGCCAGTAGTGAAAAACCACAGTTTAAGCAGTGGCTAGGTGAGTTTCAGGGCGTACTTTATATTTATCAAAAATATTATGGTCAATTAACGGCAAAACTGATGAAACAACTGTTTTATTTTTTTATTATCCTACGAGCATTAATATTTACGATTATGGGAAAATTAGAGATAGGGAGGACTTATGCAAAAGTGGCAATTAATCTTTGAGAGAACACTATTTATATTAGTTTTAGTGATGTTGGTGTTTATTCCACTCTACCCAAAATTACCACTTTTTAATGTAGCAAATACATTTGTAGCGATTAGATTAGAAGATTTTCTCATTGCAGCCATAACTTTTGTTTGGATTGGATATTTACTTTTATCTCAGACATTAAAAGTTATTTTGCAAAGCAGAATTAATAGGCTTTTATTTTTGTTTTGGGGCATAGGCGCTTTATCATTATTCTCGGGCATATTCCTAACTCATACAACCCTGCCTCACCTGGGATTACTACATTATTTAAGGAGAATTGAGTTTATGATATTGTTGCCGATCGCCGTAACTGCAATTAAAAACTTGCATCAGGTAAAAATATCATTAATTACTCTAGCTGTTGTTGTTTTTTTGGTAAATATTTATGCTTTGGGACAACAGTACTTAGGTTGGCCGGTCATATCGACGGGAAATTCAGAGTTTTCTAAGGGGCTAATTCTTTATTTAACTCCTGGAGCTAGAGTTAACTCGACATTTGCTGGGCACTATGACTTAGCAATATTTTTATCATTAGTGCTAGTTGCTGCGGTCCCTTTATTTTTTGTTGTCAATAAATATTGGAAAGTCTTATTAGTATTCTTATCTATATTGTCATTTTATATTTTAGTTCTAACTGCAGCCAGACAAGCATTTGTGGCAACGTTGATGGGAGCGATTGTAGGGCTGTGGTTAATTAAGAAGAGGATTATTATCTTGTTAATGCTGATCATAGCGTCTTTAACCCTGATTTATCCCTCTCAGCTCCGTGATAGATTTATCTCTACTATCACCATCAATATTCAAAAAGGAGGAGACCGGTATGTTCCAGAAAATAATACTAAGAATAACTCCCAATTCAATATCCCAACTCTTCAACTGGCAACTCCAGTACCAACAAAAAACAGGGAGGTACAAGAGGCTACAAAGTCTGCTACCCAGGATGAATATATTGCCTCTGATATTGCTCCCGGAGAACCAACTGACACCACACAGCTTGGAGTATACCGATCACTGGGAATTAGAGTTAACTATGAATGGCCGGCTGCAATCAGAGCCTTTACCAAGAACCCGTTAATTGGTACTGGTTATGCATCGCTTGGACTGGCAACGGACAATGATGTTTTAAGGTCTTTGGGTGAGGTGGGATTATTAGGTACAGTGGCTTTTATATTATTATTAATCGAGATAATAAGAACGATTAGAACTAATATCAATTCAGTAGGGCGTTTGATAAGATTCTTTAAAGTTGGAGTCATTGCTATGATCTTAGCCTTTATACTTAACGCTATGTTCATTGATGCTTTTGAGGCCTCCAAGGTGGCTGTTTTATTTTGGATAATCATTGGTATAGCTCTAGCTACGCAAAAGAAGGATTTTAATCACACGGCATGAAAAAACTGACGATCTATTTATTACTGCTGATAATTGTCGCGGTAGCGTTCTATGCTAGATTGTATAAAATTGATAATCCAATTGCTGATTGGCATGCTTGGCGTCAGGCGGATACTGCCGCGGTATCCAGGAGTTTTTTAAAGGAAGGTTTTAACCCATTTATACCAAAATATGATGATATGTCCGGTGTGGCACAAGACCCTGTTCCAAATCCAGGCAGGTATCGGTTTGTGGAGTTCCCTATTTACAATTCCATAGTCTACTTTGTTTATCTAATCACCGGAGATACTCATGAGAGAATACCCCGCTTAGTATCAGTCTTTTTTTCAATAGGATCATTAATATTTATTTATTTGATTGGAAAAAAATATTGGGGGGAGGTGGCTGGTATATTATCGGCAGCACTTTTTGCCACATTACCTTATGCTGTTTTTTATTCACGGGTAGTTTTACCGGAACCATCGCTAGTATTTTACTGTTTAGGGATGTTTTACGCAGTTGGGTTGTGGATTGAAAATAATACCAAGAATAGACTGTTGACCGCTGTTATTTTTACGGCCTTAGCGTTTTTAACAAAGCCGTTTGCCATATTTTATTTAATGCCTCATATCTATAGTTTTAGGATAAAAGAGGGACGGTGGTGGCCAATACCTAAATGCTATTTGTATTATATATTGCTTAGTTTTACACCATTTATTTTATGGAGACTTTGGATACTACAGCACCCGGAAGGAATACCAGCATCTAATTGGTTATTGAATGGCAATGGGATCCGTTTCCGTCCAGCATTTTTTAAATGGATTGTTGGTGAAAGGTTTGGAAGAGAGATCTTGGGAGTTGGGGGGGTAATACTTTTAGCTTTAGGTGGATTACTTAAGCCCAAGCAAGGTGAGGGATGGACACTGCACTTACTACTACTATCTTCCTTACTATATTTAGTGGTTTTTGCAACCGGTAACGTTCAACATGATTACTACCAATACTTAATAGCTCCTGTGCTGATATTGTTTACAGTTAGAGGATTTATGCTTCTATTTACTACCATTCCGCAGTTTATTCCTAGATATATAACTATTCCTGTGGCGCTGTTTTTATTGGTGTTAACTATATATTTACCATGGAATGAGGTTAAGGGTTTATATCAAATAAATAATGGCATTATAGTTGAGGCGGGTCACAGAGCTGATGATATTTTGCCTAAGAATGCCAAAGTGGTGGCTCCATACAACGGAGATACCTCTTTTTTGTATTATGTTAACCGTCCTGGATGGGCATTTTTGGCTTACCCAATTGAAGATTTAGTTAAAAATTATGGTATTACTCATTATGTTTCAGTTAATTTCGATGATCAAACAAATAAGATTATCAAAAAATATAAGGTGGTGGAAAAAACTGAAAAATATGTGATCATTGATGTGACTAAATTAAGCCTGTAGGGATATATGAAAATTTTAATGTTGACTCCGTATCTGCCTTACCCATTGGTAACGGGTGGTCAAACCCGTTCTTATAATTTAATTAAACGGATGGCCAAACTCGGACACAAAATTACCCTGTTTTCTTTAATCAAAGATGAATCGGAACGGGTAAATGTTCCGGAGCTGGAAAAATTTTGTGAAGAGGTGCAGGTTTTCAAAAGATCAAAAACACCCTGGACTCTAAAAAATATATTGAGAACTGGTTTTAGCTGGCACCCCTTTTTAGTAATTAGGAATTGGGCTTCTGGTGAAAAAGCAGCAATAAAACAAAAATTGGAAAGTCAAAAATTTGATTTAATTCATGCCGAAACTTTTTATGTCATGCCCCATATTCCCAAAACTGAGTTACCAATATTATTAGTTGAGCAAACGATCGAGTTTTTGGTTTATCGTCATTTTGCTCAAAGCTCCTCGATGTTACCGTTAAAACCGCTGCTTTATTATGACGTTGCTAAAACGAAATATTGGGAGTTGGAGTACTGGAAAAAGGCTAACAAAGTTGTGGCTATGTCAGAGGAAGATACTAAAATTATGTTGAAAGAACTGCCTTCTTTAAATGTTGATATTGTTCCAAATGGAGTAGATACTGATTTCTTTTCTCAAAAAGTGGCTGATAAATCAAAGCAACCAGTAATTTTATATTTGGGTAACTTTACCTGGCTACAAAACAGAGAAGCAGTTGATGTTTTAATAAGAAGAATTTGGCCCAAGATAAAGCAGGAGGTAAAGAGCGCTAAATTATGGATTATTGGTAAGGAGGCTGAAAGATTTTTTACTCACCTAAAAAGTGAGGATATCAGAGTGGAAGAGGTTAAAGATGTCAGATCAGTGTATCAGGAAGCAACAGTTTTAGTGGCACCGATTTATGGTAGTGGTGGCACCAGGTACAAAAACTTTGAAGCGTTTGCTTCATCGTTACCAGTGATTACTACCTCTATTGGCATTGGTGGGACAGAGGCAACGAACGGTAAAGAGGTGATTATTTGTGATGATCCAGAGGAGATTATAAAAGAGACAGTTAAGCTCCTCAAAGATCCAAGGAGGCAAAAGGAGTTAGCTAAAAATGCCAAAGAGATGGTGAGAAAAAAATATGATTGGGACCCAATTGTTGCCAAGTTAGATAGTTTATACAAAGAGGTGGCGAGAAAATGAGTCAGCTTACTGTTTCTATTGTTAATTATAATGCCGGAGATTATCTTCTGGGGACATTGGAATCATTAATGCTGGTGTCGAATGAAATGAAGATGGATATTACAGTAGTCGATAACTCCTCAACTGACGATTCTATAAAACAAGCTCAATTAAAATTTCCAAATATAAAGTATATTTTAAATAAAGAAAATGTAGGATTTGGTAGAGCCCACAATCAAGTAATTAGGAATGTAAAAAGCAAATATATATTAATTTTAAACCCGGACATGGTAGTTAAAGAAGGTGCCATCAAGGAATGTTTGCGGTATATGGAGGATCACGGTGATGTTGGTGCCGTAACACCTAAAATTATTTTTGAGGATGGTAGGGTAGATATGACTGCACACAGAGGTTTTCCGACTCCTTGGGCCTCACTGCTGTACTTTCTAGGTGACGATTCCTTGTATCATCTTAGTAAAATTAAGATAAACCAGCCCCATGAGGTTGATGCCATCACTGGAGCTTTCTTCTTTACTAGCAAAGAGGTTTTAGAAAAGGTGGGAGTATTTGATGAGGATTATTTTATGTTTGCCGAAGATATTGATCTGTGCTTCAGAATTAAAAAAGCAGGCTTGAAGATTGTTTACTTACCGAATGTTCAGGTGGTACATTTTAAAGGAATATCATCGGGTTTAAAAAAACAAACACAGGAACAATCTGCTGCTGATTTAGAAACCAAGAAGAGATCACTGAATTATTTCTATGAAACTATGAAGACTTTTTATAAAAAACATTTAGAAAAGAAGTACCCGTTCTTTATAAATTGGCTGGTCTATTTGGGAATAGATTTAAGATGGTGGTTGGCAAGACGGAAGCTAACTGTATAAAATGAGCGCTATGAGAATTGGCATTGACGCTAGGATGTACGATGAGTCGGGAATTGGTAGATATTTAAGGAATTTAATCTCCCATCTTGGTAAATTAGATAAGCACAACAGCTACTTTGTTTTACTTCAGGAAAAAAATATACATATAAAATTACCAAAAAACTTCAGCAAAATTAAAGCTAATTTTGGCTGGTATGGACTTAAGGAGCAATGGGAATTACCGGGAATATTATCCAAACTAAACCTGGACGTAGTACATTATCCTCATTTTAACGTTCCTTTGTTATATTCTGGGAAATTTGTAGTTACGATCCACGATCTGATTCATCAACATTTTACTGATCAGGAAACATCGACCAAAAGAGAGTTAGTTCAAAAAATTAAAAAGTATGGGTATAAAAAAGTCTTTAATTTTGCTGTAAATAAATCCCAAAAAATAATTACCCCCACCATCTCTATAAAAAATCAACTAATTAAAGAATGGAGTATAAATTCAGAGAAAATAAAAGCAACCCATGAAGCAGTGGAAGATGAATTAATTAAGCTGGTTGCTAAAAATAATTCAGCAGTGTTGGTAACTGGAAGTTATTTATTTTATGTGGGCAACGCCCATCCTCATAAAAATTTAGAAAAATTAATAACTGTGTTTAGACAGCTTAGGCTGACTCATCCTGAGCTGCAGTTGGTGTTATCAGGAAAGGAAAATTATTTCTGGAGAAGAGTCCAAAAATTGGTTCAAGATGATGCAATACAGGGGGTGGTATTTACTGGGTTTATCACCGACGAGCAGATGGCAACCTTATATAAAAATGCCCTGGCTTTTGTCTTCCCATCACTTGAGGAAGGCTTTGGAATTCCGCTTTTAGAAGCTATGGCTTTTGGTTGTCCGGTAGTTGCTTCGAACATTCCTGTGATAAAAGAGGTTGGTGAGGACGCCGTCTTTTATTTTGATCCTAAAGATGAAATTGAGATGAGGGGAAAGTTATTGCAGGTTATAGAAAACAGTCGATTAAGAAAAGTGTTAACTGATCGAGGCCTAAAACACTATAAAAAATTTAGCTGGGAAAATTTAGCACAACAAACTTTAGAGGTTTATAAACAATGCGCATAGCCTTAGTTCATGATGATCTGGTTCAATGGGGTGGGGCAGAGCGGACTTTTTATCATCTAACTCAGATTTTTCCTGAGGCTGCAATTTTTACCTCACTGTATAACAAGCAGAATCCATTATTAACTGAATATTTTGCTAAAAAAGATATTAAGACATCATTTCTTCAGAAAGTCCCAGGATGGAGGATGCTTTATAAGTTTTTACTACCGCTTTATCCAATCGCTTTTGAGCAGTTTGACTTTTCAGAGTTTGATGTAGTGATCTCTTCCACCACCCGTTTTGCCAAATCAATTATCACTAAACCACAGACTAGACATATCTGTTACTGTCATACCCCACCCCGGTTTTTATGGGGGAATAAAAAAATACTTGGAGGGGAATGGTTTAAAAGGTATGATCTTGTCTCAGCAAAAAGGGTGGACGATTGGATAGCAGGGTCAAAAAACGCTCAGCAAAAAATTAAAGATATTTATGGAGTTGACTCAACGGTGATTTATCCTCCGGTGGATATTGAGAAGCTAAAAGATGTTGAGCCTTTTGATGGAGGTTATTTGTTGGTAGTCACCAGACTTAATAAATATAAAAGGGTGGATTTGGCAGTCAAAGCAGCTAATCAGTTAAATATTCCTTTGCAGGTTGTGGGAGTGGGACCTGAGTATGATAATTTATATCGCTTAGCGGGTCCTAGCGTTCAGCTGTTGGGTTTAGTTGATGAAAATTTGTTAGTAAAACTTTTAGCTGGATGTAGGGCTCTTTTAGTTTGTGGGGAAGAGGATTTTGGGCTAACTCCTTTGGAGGCTCAGGCTTTGGGTAAACCAGTCATAGCTTATAAAAAAGGTGGAGTTTTGGAGA
>CAZFZP010000001.1:2033-10068 GCA_964523515.1 uncultured Gammaproteobacteria bacterium | reverse complement strand
TTTGGAGAGCATTATTGATGGAGTGACTGGATTTTTGTTCAATGAGGCTAGTATCTCAGGCATCAAAGAGGCTTTGGATAGATTGGACAAGCTTGGGTATGATACGATAAAGTGTAAGGAACAGGCTAGAAAATTTTCTGTAAGTGTATTTAGAGAAAATTTTCGGCAAGTTGTCAAGTTATGATCTACGATTTCTCAAAACGAGTTTTAGATATTATCGGGGCAGTTGTTGGCATTACAGTTTTTTCATTAGTCATGATTGTGATCGCCGTAGCTATTAAATTAGATTCTCAGGGTCCGGTGTTTGCTGATACCCCAAAAAGAGTTAGTAAAAACGGCAACCTATTTAAGATGTATAAATTTAGGTCTATGTTTATGGGGGCTCATGATATGTTACATAACGATCCAAAATATAAAGATCTGTTAATTAAATATAAGACTAACAATTATAAACTGGAGCTAAATGAGGATCCCAGAATAACTCGGGTGGGAAAATATATTAGGAAGACGTCTTTGGATGAGTTGCCACAATTTTTTAATATCTTAAATGGAGAGATGAGTTTGGTTGGACCCAGAGCCTATTATCCTTTTGAACTGGAGGAGCAACAGCAAAAATACCCGGAATCCCAAACGTTTGTCAAAATTATTCTTAAGGCAAAGCCGGGCCTGACCGGTTTATGGCAGATATCAGGGCGATCAAATATTAATTTTGATGCTAGGGTCAAGCTCGATGCTGAGTATGTTCAGAAAAGAAATGTCTTATTTGACCTGTGGATTATCTTAAAAACCTTTCCAGCAGTTTTAACCGCCCGGGGAGCAGTCTAAAAATCTATGCCGATTGTTAATTTAAACCGTAAATTACAAAAATTAGACCGTAGTGGAATTTCCAAACGTAGTCACAAAAAACGACTCGGGAAGATTTTAATTAGCTTGTTAGTGGTGTTAACGCTGATTTACTTTCCTACCCGGGGAGTTTACCTATCAGCTAAACAATTAAATGTCAGTGCAAAGCAATTTAGTGTGGCAGTAAAGCAAAATAATCTAGATCTAATTAAAAAGGAGTTAGCAAATACCAAGAGTGCCACAGACGATTTAAACGGCTCGTTAAATTGGCTATTTTGGATGAGGATAATCCCCTTTGTTGGCGGTTATTATGCTGATGCCAAACATCTGAGCTTGGCGGTGGGCTATGATTTAGAGGCTGCCAAAAAAATAGTTGATGGTTTGGAGCCTTACAAGGCAGAGCTAGGGTTACTTGGACAGCCAATTGCTGGACAGGACCGGGTCTCCCAAGCAGTTAAAATTTTGGATAAAGCCTTGCCTATTATAGGATCAGTAGAACCTCTTTTGGGTAAAGCTAGAAAAGAGGTGGAGGCGATTGAGACCGCTAAGTATCCTGAAAAGTTTGCCGGGCGATCCCTTAAGGCAACATTGGAGGGTGCCAGAGGGATGATTATTGGGGTTCACATGGCAGTTGTTGAGCAAAGAGGTGCTTTAGAGATGGCTCCATCGGCACTGGGTCTCAGAGAACCCAAAACCTACCTAATACTTTTCCAAAATGATAAAGAACTTAGAGCCACTGGAGGCTTTATGACAGCCTTTGCGACCTTAAAATTGGAAAATGGACACCTTTCTACGACCGCTTCTGATGATATTTATAGATTGGATGAGAAATTACTAAAGGTTTGCTTAACAAAAGTATGTCCCTTAACTCCACCCGCCCCGATTGTCAGATACCTGCCTGAAGCTAATGGCAAGCCAAGAACTGCTTGGTCCATGAGAGACTCAAATCTCTCCCCAGATCTTCCAACAGCTGCTTTTGAGTTTGAAAAGATGTATCAACTTCTAGGCGAGGGATTACCTTTTGATGGGATTATCTACATTGATACTCAGGTAGTAGAGGAGCTAATTACCGTTACTGGACCAATTAAGGTATTTGATACAACATACACCGCGGAGATTGATAAGCGCTGTAATTGTCCCGGGGTTATTTATGAGCTAGAACATTATGCAGAGGTGGCTTCAAAAGGGGAGGATGATCGAAAGGCAGTTTTGGGAACGTTAATGCAGTCGCTGTTGGGCACTGTATTAGGAGCCCCACCGGAGAAGTTACCGGAGTTTATTAATGTGGTGGTTAAGCTGGCAAATCACAAACATATTATGTTGTATCTACATGATAACAAGACTCAGCAAGCTGTATCTAAATTAAATTGGACCGGGGAGATAAAATCCCCAAGAGGTGATTACCTACATATTAATGATTCTAACTTTGCCGGAGGTAAGTCCAATCTTTATGTGGAAGAGAGGGTAATATTAGATATTAATCCTGATACCGGGCTACACAAATTAACTATCGATTACAAAAATCCCCAACCCTTTAATGTGTGGCTAAATGGAATTTTAAGAGATTACGTTAGAATTTACCTGCCGAGTGGTGCTAAGTTAATTTCCTCAAAAGGCTCCGATGATCCGGTAAGCGCACTCGAAGATGAAAAGTTAGCTAAAACGTATTTTGAATCTTTTGTTACCGTTAGACCACAAAATAGTAGAAAGCTGGAGTTTGAATATGAATCTCCGGTGAAACTGGAAAATGGAAAGTTTAAATTATTAATTCAGAAACAACCAGGAGCCAAGGATCATCACTATACAGTTAAGATTAAAGGCTCCACCAAAGCCGAGTTTGATCTAGTAACCGACAAAGAGCTCTCGATTTAGATTGCTTTAGACTAATATCCAGACTACACTGTTTTTGTTATGCCAACGATTACTACCGAGGGAATCATTGTTAAACGCTCTAATTTTGGGGAAGCAGATAGAATTCTCACTGTTATTACTCCGTACAAGGGTAAGATTAGAGTGATGGCCAAAGGAGTAAGGAAAATTACCTCCAGACGGGGTGGCAGTATTGAGATGTTAAATAAGGTGAGAATGCAGCTTTATATAGGGAAGAATATGTCCATTTTAACCGAGGCTCAAACCTTGGAGACTTTCCCTAAGATTAAAGCAGATTTAAATTTAACTGGCTATGGTTCACATATCGTGGAGTTGACGGAGAGACTTTTACCCGAGGAGCAAACAAACCCAGAGGCTTATAAATTATTGGTCACCGTTTTGACCTTAATGGATAAACAACCCCGACAACTTTGGATTAGAGCCTTTGAGGTCAAGTTACTGGCTACACTAGGGTTTTGGTCACCAGACCAGTTACAGACAAATAATGAGGTTAAGGTCTTGTTGGATGATCTGCAAAAAAAAGAATGGATAGATCTGGTAAATTTACAGGTTAGTGAGGCTCAGGCTCTAGAGTTAGAACGGGTTTTAAGATATTATATGGAGAGGGTGCTGGAATCACCCTTAAGAAGCGTTCAGGTAATGAGGAAGATGAAAAATGGATGATAAAAAGTTAGAAAAATTAGTGGCACTTTGTAAAAGAAGAGGCTTCATTTACCCGGGATCAGAGATTTATGGAGGTTTGTCTGGAACCTGGGATTATGGGCCGATGGGCTCTTTACTGAAAAAAAACATCAAAGATGTTTGGTGGAAGGATATAGTCCAACTTCGTGATGATGTGGTGGGGTTAGATGGGGCGATACTAATGAATCCCCAAGTTTGGGTAGCGTCTGGTCACGTTGATGCTTTCACCGATCCTTTAGTTGAGTGTAAGAGTTGTCATCTACGATTTAGGGCAGATAAAGAGGAGGAAATTTTAGATCATCAAAATTCTCACAATGATACTAAGATTGAGTGGACGACCCCACAAAAATTTAACTTATTAGTTAAATCATACTTAGGGGTGGTCGAGGGGGCTCAATTAGAGGTTTTTTTAAGAGGAGAGATTACCCAGGGGGTAATGGCTAATTTTAAAAATGTTATTGATTCAACCCGGGTTAAGCCTCCTTTTGGGATTGCTCAAATAGGCAAGGCCTTTCGAAATGAGATTACTCCGGGAAATTTTACTTTTAGATCCCGGGAGTTTGAACAGATGGAGTTACAGTATTTTATTAAGCCGGAGGTTGAAGCAGGTAGGATTTGCTTTGAATATTGGAAAAAATTTTGGATGGATTGGTACCTTGGGTTGGGGATTAATAAAGATAATTTGAGATTTAAAGATCATGAAGATGGGGAAAGAGCTCACTATGCTGTAGCTGCTACTGATTTGGAGTATCAGGCTCCTTGGGGTTGGGCCGAAGTTTTGGGGGTGCACCACCGGGGTGATTGGGACTTAAAACAGCACCAGCAACACTCCGGACAAAACTTACAATACACCGATTCACAAAGTGGAATCTCTTTTTTGCCTTGGGATATAGAATCATCAATTGGGGTGGATAGAACAGCTCTGTTTATCTTATTAGATAGTTATAGAGAATCTGAGGGAAGGGTGTTTTTAAAACTACACCCAAAGCTGGCTCCCTTAAAGGCAGCTGTCTTTCCATTGTTGCCTAATAAACCTGAGTTGGTAGAGAAAGCTAGACAAGTTTATCTTGACTTAAAAAGTGAGATGATGGTAGGCTGGGATGACAGGGGTAATATTGGTAAAAGATATGCCTCACAAGATGAGGTGGGTACACCTTTTTGCTTGACCGTTGACTTTCAAAGTTTAGAGGATAACACGTTAACAGTTAGAGATCGGGATACTGGAACGCAGGAAAGACTAAAGATTGATAGTTTAAAAGATTATTTAAGCACAAAAATTAATGGATAAAATTAAACAGTTATTAAAAAATCAAACTGCCCGAATCATTTTAGGTGGATTGTTATTACTCATAATTGCTGGTTATTTTGCCTACACTCAGATTTTAGCCTCTCGGACTCCTCAGGAGTTAACAGAGATGGATTTAAATTTTGATCCCGAGGGGCCGTATGCTGTTTTAGTACCTCGGCAAGATGGGAACGCTATGGTTTTGAATTTAAGGAGAACCTCCGGATATGACGGCATTACTTATGAGTTGGCATACAATTCTGAGGGTATTGATAGGGGTGTGGTGGGTGAGATTAGCACCAAAGAGAAAAAAGGAGAGTACACCCAGGAGATATTATTTGGAACTTGTTCCCGGAATGTCTGTAAATATGATAAAGATGTAGAAAATGGGACACTAACTTTAAGGATTAAAAAAGGAGGTACTATTTATAAAATGATAACTCAATGGCACCTACAAAAACCTGATGTTGCTTTAGGGAAACTTATCTCTGGAGACAATCATTTTATCTATCAGTCGGTAGGTAAACCAGCTCAGTATGCTTTAGTTGGATTTAGTATTATCAATGATTTATCCGCTGCTCCCAAACTGTCTGCAGATAAAGAGATAGTTGGCAAAGTCTATTCTCTCTCTACTCCGTCAGCAAAGGATCTACCAGAGGGTAATATCACAATTGAGCTATCTGGTAGTCCCTCTGTAGAGTCGCGGGTATCAAAATATAGTGAATCAGAGGGTAAATGGGTGGAGTTAGATACAAAAACAGAAGGTTCAAAGCTAACCGCCAAAGCCTCCGGTGGTGGTATCTTTACAGTCTTGTCTGCTAAGAGATAAACTCTTAAACAGGATAAAACTAATGGATGATAGTTATCATAGAACAGTATTTCCCAGAGAGGTTTTAGATTATTTAGATATTAAAGAGAGATCCTGGTATCTTGATGTAACGCTAGGTGATGGTGGGCATTCTATAGAGATATTAAAATCCGGAGGATTGGTGGTAGGTATAGATGTTGATCCAGAGGCCATAAAAAGAGCCGAGAAGAGGTTTCAGTCTGCAGGAATAGATAATAGTAAATATAAATTGATTCAGGGAAATTTTAGAGAGATTGATGGTTTAATTGACCTACAAATGCAATTTGCGGGTTGTGTAGCTGATTTGGGTGTCTCAACTTTGCAGTTGAAAGTTGCAGAGCGCGGTTTTTCGCTGCTGCAAAATGGTCCCCTAGATATGAGAATGGACCCAAACTTAGCTGTAAAAGCAGTGGATTTGATAAACGGATTACACAAAGGTGAGTTAAGCGAACTTTTCCTTAACTATGGAGAGGAAAGTGATGCTAAAAGAATAGCCGAAGCGGTGGTTAACGCCCGGCCAATAACTACAACTACTGATTTAGTCAGAGCAGTGGAGGTTGTTACGGGTAAAAAAACTGGATATACGCATCCGGCTACCCAAATATTTCAAGCTTTAAGGATTGCGGTAAATGATGAGATGTTTGCTATTAGAGAGGGTTTGCCCAAGATTTTTAATTTTCTTTCCCCCGCAGCACGCTTTTGTGTAATTAGCTTCCATTCTCTGGAAGACCGTCAGGTAAAAGAGTCCTTTAGGGATCTCCAGCAGTTGGGGATAGGCATAATATTAACAGATAAACCACTAGTTCCATCTGAGAATGAGGTATATGAAAATATCAGGTCAAGAAGTGCTAAATTAAGGATTATAGAAAAAGTATGAGACTGCCCAAGATTATTAAAATAGGCATAAGTGTTTTAATAATCAGTATTATTATTGAGGTGTATGTGGTAAACAGCCTCTCTTCGTATGGAGATAGTTTCTCGGACTTAGAGATAGTTAAGTCTAATCTCGAGTTAGAAAATCAAATTTTAAAAAATAAGATAGCTACTGAAGGAGGACTTAATTTAATTCAAATCAGGGCTTCTGCTTTGGGATTTGAACCTATAAAATCTATGGGGTACATCAAGGAATGAGATTTAAGGTTATTAGATTAGCTTACCAATTCATATTGATACTGATTGCGCTGCGGTTGTTTTATTGGCAGATTATTATGTCAGATGATTTAACGGTTATGGCAGAGAAACAGCATCTAAAAACTACCCAAATTGAAGGTCCTAGGGGGCAGATATTGTATTCTGACGGTAGCATCTTGGCTTCTAATCAACCGGTTTATGAACTTTATGGGCAGCCCAAGGTGATTGAGGAAAAAGACAAGGTAGCGAATCTAGTTGCCAAGATTATCTCTCCCAAGGATTCCCTAAAGGTTGCTAATGAGATTAAGGATAAGTTGGCCCAAAACCTGTATTGGGTAGCGCTTTATAAAAATTTAAGTGTCGATTTAAAAAATCAGATTGAGGAGTTAAAGATTAAAGGCTTGGGTTTTAATACTAACTCAGCTAGGTTTTACCCCGAGTCGTCGGCGTCAGCTCAACTTTTAGGGTTTATTGGATCAGATGATGTCGGGAATAAGGTAGGCTATTTTGGAATAGAAGGTTTTTATAATAAACAACTGCGTGGGACAAGCGGTACGGTTATTCAGGAGAGGGATGGTAATGGGTTGCCGATACTATCTGGTAAATTTTTTCAAAAAAAGCCGTTAAGTGGGTATAACTTAGTTTTAAACATTGACCGGGCAGTTCAGCATATGGTTGAAATAAAATTAAAATCCTCGGTTGAAAAATTTGCTGCTAAAAGTGGATCTGTGGTGGTAATAGAACCTAAGTCAGGAAATGTTCTAGCTATGGCAACTTTTCCGAATTACGATCCAGGTAGTTATCAGGATTTTCCTAAAGAGGTTTATCTAAATCCGATTGTTGCCGAAACCTATGAGCCAGGTTCAACCTTTAAAGTTATCGTCATGAGTATGGCTATAAATGATGATTTACTTAAAGCGGATACAAAGTGCGATATCTGTTCAGGGCCATTACAGATTTCGGGGCATCTTATCAGAACCTGGAATAATAAGTATAACTCAGACGTTAACATGACTGATGTCATCGTACACTCTGATAATACCGGGATGGTGTTTGTTAGTCGCAAGTTAGGCTTGGATAAGATGTATGAGTATATTAACAATTTTGGGTTTGGGTTAAAAACAAATATTGATCTGCAAGAGGAAACATCCTCCTCAATTAGACCCAAAAAAGAGTGGCGGGAGATTGACTTGGCGACTTCATCATTTGGACAAGGGATTGCAGTTACCCCAATGCAAATGGTTCGGGCAGTGGGAGTTATTGCAAGTGGTGGAATGTTAATGGAACCCCATATTGTATCGCAAATTCAAATTGGCGGTGAGACTCGCAAGATACAACCTAGGATTATGGGTAATCCC
>CAZFZP010000001.1:1452-2023 GCA_964523515.1 uncultured Gammaproteobacteria bacterium | reverse complement strand
AGATGATGGTGCAGGCTGTTGATCGTGGGGAGGCTCAGTTTTATAAGAAGAGAGCTGGTTTGCAGGGTTATAAAATTGCTGGTAAAACCGGGACTGCCCAAATACCGGTAGCTGGGTATTATGATGAGAATAAAACGGTGGCTTCTTTTGTTGGATTTGCCCCGGCTGCGGATCCAAAGTTTGTAATGTTGGTTAAATATAATGAGCCAACCTCGTCAATTTATGGGGCCGATACCGCTGCACCAACTTTTTTCGAAATCGCCAAAGAACTTTTCTTATACTACAACATACCCCCATCTGAGTAGTTTTTATATTGATAAGTTATAATATCTCTAATGATTAGGAAGTTAATTCCCCAAACCATTATTAATATTGGGAAGCATCTGCCGGAAGCAATTGTGGCAAATATTAAATATGGCTTTCCTGGTAAGAAATTAAAAGTTATTGGGGTAACAGGGACAGACGGTAAAACTACTACTGTCAATATGATTTATAAAATCCTCAAAGAAGCTGAAAAAAAAGTTTCCATGGTTTCCACCATTAATGCTGAGGTGGCGGGTAAAAGTTATGA
>CAZFZP010000001.1:0-1380 GCA_964523515.1 uncultured Gammaproteobacteria bacterium | reverse complement strand
TTTTTGTTTGACTCTGTTAAAAACGGTGATGAGTTCTTTGTTCTGGAAGTTACCTCTCATGCCTTGGATCAATTTAGAGTTTTGGGTATCCCTTTTGAAGTAGGGGTTATTACCAATGTTACTCATGAACACTTGGATTATCACCAAAACTTTGCTAATTATTTGCAAGCCAAGTCCAAGTTAATTTCTAATTCAAAATATGCAATTCTTAATGCCGATGATCCAAGTTTTAAAAAACTTCAGAATCAAACAACTGGAAAAGTAATCAGTTTTGGTGAGCAGACGAATGCGGATGTTAATCCTAGTAATTTATCATTAAGGTTAAATATTCCAGGAGACTACAATATATTAAATGCCTTGGCAGCAGCAGCTGTAGCTAAGATATTTGATATTAATGAAGCAAAAATAAAACACTCTCTTGAGTCATTTGTTTCTTTACCGGGAAGAATGGAAAAGGTAGAAAATAATAAAGGATTAACAATAGTTGTGGACTTTGCTCATACACCCAATGCTTTAGAGAAGGCACTGCTAACCTTAAAGAAGCAAACAAAAGGCAAGCTGATTAGTGTTTTTGGTTGTGCTTCGGAAAGAGATACAGAAAAACGGCCTATTATGGGGCAAATATCAACAGATCTTGCCGATATTACCATACTCACTGATGAGGATCCTAGATTTGAAGATTCATTAAAAATAATTAGTGAGATAGCAGACGGGAAAGAGGGTTTTATAAAGGAACCTAACCGAAAAGAAGCAATTGAGTTGGCAATATCATTAGCCAAAAAAGGAGACACTATTGGTATATTTGGCAAAGGTCATGAGAGGTCAATGAGTTACCAAGGCTGTGAAATTAGTTGGTCTGATACTGATACTGTCCGGAAGGCTCTGAAAAATTAATGGATGATTCAAAAATTAATCTTTTGAGGAGTGAGCTTGGGGATACACGGATCAAGTTGGATGTTGAACTAGGCGAATATTTGCAATCAACAAAAACAGCTAAGGCAGCAGCTTTGTTTATCGTGGCAACTCAACTGGAGCTAATTAAAGTTTTAGATTTAGCGACAGAGTTAAAAATCCCCTGGTTACTGATAGGTGCAGGTAGTAAGGTAGTTTTGAGTCAAACTGAATTTGCAGGCTTGGTAATTAAAAATCGTAGTAGTGAAATTCGTATTTACAGTATAAAAGGTGCGGTTTCTAAAACAGGGATAGGTATTAAAGAGGCGATGTTACAGGTGGACTCTGGTGTCAATTTAAAAAAAATGGCAGATTATTGTAATAAACAAAGTCTAATAGGGTTTGAAAATCTGATGACAGTACCCGGCACTATCGGAGGGTCGATCTTAGTTAATAAGGACTTGAGAGATAAAGTGTCCCAAGTTAGGG